>JAFGHL010000087.1 GCA_016930155.1 Dehalococcoidia bacterium
ACATTCTTTGCCTTCATGTTGTTCCAGCAGGCTGAGCGGCTGGTTATCGGCCCGCTGACCACTCCCATTATGGAAGAGTTCCAGATAAACCAGGCGCAGATGGGGCTGGTCTTCTCCGGCGCACTGCTGGTGGGCGCAATACTTTACCCAGTATGGGGCTATCTGTATGACCGCTTCGCCCGCACCAAGCTGCTGGCGCTGGCGGCCCTTATCTGGGGCGCCACCACGTGGCTGAGCGCGGCCGTGCGCACCTTTCCGCTCTTCGTGGTAACACGCTCATCCACAGGTATCGCCGACTCCAGCTATCCCGGCCTCTACAACATAACCAATGATTATTTCGTGCCCAAGGAGCGGGGCAAGATCATGGGGTTGCTGCAGATTGCGCAGCCGATGGGCTACCTCGTTGGCATGGTGCTGGCGCTCATCCTGGGCAGCATAATAGGCTGGCGCGGTGTGTTCTATGTCACCGGCGCCGTAGGCTTTGTGCTGGCCATCGTAATTTTCTTCGGTGTGAAGGAGCCGCAACGCGGCAGCACCGAGCCTGAATTGCAGGGCATAGACCAGAAGGGCGATTACAAGTTCAACTGGAAGACCGCCCTGGGGCTTTTCAAGAAAAAGTCCTTGCTTTTCCTCTTCCTCAACTGCTTTACCGGTGTCTTTCCCTGGCAGGTGCTGACTTTCTGGTTCTTCCGCTATCTCGAGACCGGTCGCGGCTACGATTCCACCACGGTTCTCATTACCATGGTGATTGCAGTACTGATGCTGGCTGCGGGCTATCCCATCGGCGGCATACTGGGCGACTATTTCTTCAAGCGAAATCAGCGCGGGCGCCTGCTGGTCAGTGCGGCAGGCATACTGATAGCCCTGGTATTGCTGGTATTTGCCATCATGGTGCCCTACAACCAGATTTACCTCTTCGGCTTTCTGCTGGCCTTTACCTGCATCTTTATGCCCTTCGCCTCGCCCAACGTGGTGACCACTATTTATGATATGACCTTACCTGAGGTACGCAGTACCGCAAATGCGCTGCAAAACTTCTTTGAGCAGATCGGCTCCTCGGTTGCGCCGCTGATGGCCGGTATCATAGCCGACGCCTCATCGCTGCAGGATGCCATATTGATTATCTGCATATCGGCCTGGTCTCTGTGCTTCATCTTTATCTCCATCTCGGCCTACCTTGTCCCCAAAGACCTCAAGGACCTGCGAGACCAGCTCAAGGAGAGGGCTGAGATAGAGAGGGCGCGGGCTTAAATCGCCTGGAGACGAAATGAAAAAAGATATCAAATTCGCCGCCGCCATCTCGGCGCTGGGCAATCCCGGAGACCGTTTTATGTCCGGCTACAAAGAGGATCTTACCGCCGGGGAGATGTTTGCCCTGGCCGCTCAGGCAGGAATAGACGGCCTGGAATTCGTCTACGGGAGGGACGTTACGGACGAGAACGCCGGCGAGATAAAAGGCTACATGGATAAGTACGGGCTCAGGTGCTGCGACGTCCTGCCCAACCTTTTCGGCCGCAAGGAATTTATCAAAGGGTCGATATCCAGCCGGTACCCGGTCACGGTAGACAAAGCCCGCGAGGAGATCCGCCGGACCATCGACATCACTAAAAGGCTGGGAGGCAGCCTGGTCAATATCTGGCCGGGGCAGGACGGCTACGATTACCCCTTTGAATCCGATTATCTCAAGGCATGGGAGCTGATGATCGAGGTGCTGCAGGAAGCAGCCGATTACGATCCGGCGGTCAGACTGGGGCTGGAATACAAGTTCAAGGAGCCGCGCGTACACAGCTACATTTCCACGGTAGCCAAATCGCTGCTGCTCTGCAATGCCGTCGACAGGCCTAACGTGGGGGTGATACTGGATATCGGTCACGCCATACTGGCCTACGAGAATGCAGCCGAGTCGCTGGCGCTGGCCAAAATGTTCGGCGACCGGCTGTTCCTGCTGCATATCAACGATACACGACCCGACTGGGACTGGGACCTCAACGTGGGATCGGTGCACTTTTTGGATACGCTGGAGTGGCTCTACTGGGCCGACAAAACGGGTTATGACGGGTACTACACTCTGGATATCTGGCCGGCCCGCATGGATACGGTGGAGGCCATTCGTGAAAGCATCGAGTGGATAAAGGCGATGCGCCGCGCGCTTGACCGCATCGGCGGGACAGCCATTGAAAACATGCTGCGTGAGGGAAATCCGGCCCGGGCGATGAAGATTATACGGGAAGCCGTTTTCCGCTGATTCGGAAAGATATTCGCGGGCAAGCCATGAAAAAGACCGTCGACTGCGCCGCTGTTGACCTGGGCGCCTCGGGAGGCAAAATTGTGCTGGGGCGCTTCGACGGCTCCCGGATCACGCTGGACGAGATATACCGGTTCCCCAACGGCCCGATGCAGGCCGGCCGGCATATCTACTGGGACGTGCGCCGACTGTTCGAGGAGGTCAAGAAGGGTCTGGGTATTGCGTCCATAGAAGGCCGGCTGGTTTCAGTCGGGCTGGATGCCTGGGGCAACGACTTCTGCCTGCTGGATTCAAACGGCGCCCTGTTGGAGAACCCTCACAGTTACCGTGACCCGCGCACCGACGGCGTCATGCGGAAAGCCTTCGAGAGAATGTCGCGAGAGGATATCTACGACCGGACGGGCGTCCAGTTCATGCAGCACAACACACTCTTCCAGGTCTACTCCATGGTGCTGGACTATCCCGCGCTGGTTGGATCAGCCGCCACTTACCTGATGATGGGCGATTTGTTCAACTACTGGCTGTGCGGGGTTAAAGCCTGCGAGTTCACCAACGCCACCACCACGCAGTTTTACGATCCCAACAAGCGCGACTGGTGTCTGCCCATACTGGAGGCCTTCGATATCCCTGCCCGCATTATGCCTCCCATCATACAGCCCGCAACGAAGCTTGGGATGCTGCTGCCGGCCCTCTGCAAACAACTGGACATCCCGGCCCTGCCGGTGATAGCCGTCGGTACGCATGATACAGCCTCGGCTGCTGTCGCCGTACCCTATAGCAGGGGCGTGCCTTCAGGTGCGCCCGCAGACAGGCTCCTCTCCCCTGATAATGCCGCCTTCCTCAGCTCGGGCACCTGGTCGCTACTGGGGGCTGAAGTAAATAAGCCGCTCATCAACAGCGCCGGTCTGAAACATAATTTCACCTGCTACGGCGGTGTGGGAGGCGCCTGGCTGGTCTGGAAGAACATACAGGCCCTGTGGATTCTGCAGGAGTGTATGCGCAACTGGGAGGAAGCCGGTCAGCGCAATTCTCTCGATAGTCTGATCAGGCTGGCGGAGCAGGCTCAGCCATTTGCTGCCCTGATAGATGTCGATGACAGGCTTTTTCTGACACCCGGCGACTTCCCCGCACGTATTACGGAATATTGCAGGCGGACGGGACAGCAACCGCCGGAGGGTAAAGGCGCGATGGTACGATGTATCCTGGAATCGCTGGCTCTCAAGTACCGATATACATTTGAGCGTCTGCAGGATGTGCTGGGCAGGAGACTGGATCGCATCCACGTGATTGGCGGCGGCTCACTCAACACGCTTCTGAATCGCTTCACGGCAGGCGCTGTGGGTGTGCCCGTTGTGGCCGGCCCGGTCGAGGCCACTGCGCTGGGAAACTTCCTGGCGCAATTAATGGCGCTGGGCGAGATCGAATCTCTATCGCAGGCGCGGGAGATTGTAGGCAGGTCGTTTGAAACAACTGTGTATGAACCGGTTGACGAGGAAAGCCTGGATGATGCCTTCGGCACATTTATATCTTTGCTGGATAAGGCCGGACAGGTTTAGAAAGCTCTCGCTGCAGATCGCTTCTTATCTGTACTCCACGCAATGACATTCGCATAATGTGAGATAATATAGTCCGGTTGGAGAGTTAATTATGGAACAAATAGCATTGTCCCGGGCCCGTGATCTGATTGCCGAGGTCGGCGAGATCATGTTGCAGCGCAACCTGACCGACCTGGCCGGCGGCAATATCAGCATGCGGGTGGAGGATAAAATCATCATGTCCCCCAGCTACGCAGGACAGCGGAAATTCTGGCGCTTGAAGCCGGAGGACGTGCTGGTGCTGGATCTGGAGGGCAAGCTGCTGTCGGGAAAAGGCAAGGTATCCCGCGAGGCGCCCGTACACACTAAGCTGCTCAATTCCTTTTACACGCAATGTCAGGCTGTCATACATGCCCATCCCCGCAATATCATGGTATTCTGTGCGGCCAGGCAGGTCATCCCGCCGGTTCTGGAAAATTCGTATAAATTCGGTGAAATTCAGCTGGCTGAATATGCCCGCGGAGGTGTACAGAGCAGTCAACTGGCCGAGAACGTATATAAGGCTCTCTGCGGACAGGAGAAGAGAATGTCGGGGCAGGCTGCCGCCGTGCTGGTGCCCTGGCACGGCCTGTTCGCTGCCGGCAAAGACCTGTACGCGGTGATGGATGCGATTGAGAGGATAGAGGTCAATGCGCGCTGCATATTGATGGGCAAGGTATTGCTGTCTGATGAGGACATGCTCTACCGCTCACGCCATGATCTGGCCAAACATATGGAAGGTATGGGTGGGGAGGGTGAATAACGCCGGACATGATCCTGACCGTCACGCTCAATCCCGCCGTCGACCGCAGCTATCTGATAGGGTATTTTGCCTGGAACCGCACCATCCGGGCCGAGCAGGTGGTGCCGGGCATGGGTGGAAAGGGCACCGATGCCTCGCTGGTGCTGGGTGAGCTGGGATACTCCAGCATGGCGCTGGGCTTCGCGGCGGGCAACAACGGCAGGATGATGGAGAAGATGCTGCATGAGCGCGGCTGCCGCACCGATTTCGTATGGGTGGCTGGCGAGACGCGCATCAATATCGTTATCATCGGCAGCGCCGGCCAGGGCCAGACCACTCTGACCGAGCCCGGACTGAGAATAGACGCCCGCGCTCTGGAGAAATTACGCAGAAAGTTCAAGGCCGCCCTGAAAGGAGTTTCCTGTGTTATCATCGGCGGCACCGTTCCGCCGGGAGTGGATGCATCTATATACACCGAACTGGTAAGCAGCGCCAGGGAAGCCGGCCTGCCCGTGATCTTCGATGCCAGCGGACCCGGCCTGAAGGCCGGCATGGAAGGCCGGCCCACCATTGCCAAGCCTAACATCGATGAGATCGCTGAGCTTTGCGGGAAACCTGTTAAAAACATAGAGCAAGCTTACCAGGCGGGCGTAGAGATACAGGGCAGGTATGGCGCCATGCTGGTCATTACGCTGGGTAAAGAAGGCGCGCTGGCTATACTGGCCGAACGCGCTTATCGTATTCCCGTGCTTAAGATACCGGTCGCCAGCGCCGCCGGCGCGGGTGACAGCGTGTTGGCCGGACTGGCTGCAGCGCTGTCTGCCGGCAGGCCTGTGGAAGACGGCTTGCGTCTCGGATTCGCTGCCGCCGCGGCCGTCTGCCTCAATACCGCCACCGCCGATTGCCGCAGGGCCGATGTGGAAAGGCTGCTGCCTCAGGTCGAACTGATAGACTATCGGGGGATAGACGCAACCCGGTAACCACGGTACCGGTGTCATCTGCAGCAGTTAGATTCATTAAGTTTATATAACGTATAATATACGGCGATAAATCGGGCGCCTCCGGATCACCAGATTATTGTAATGGAAAACGCACAACCGCTCAGAGAGCCTGCCAGGCTCTGGAATAAAAACTTCCTGCTGCTCTGGCAGGGACAGCTCATCAGCCAGATAGGGCAGCGCTACTTCAATGTAGGTATGCTGTTTTATATCAAGCAGGCCACGGAATCGGCCAGCCTGATGGGGGGCATGATGCTCTTCTCCACGTTGCCCGGCGTGCTGCTGGGTCCCATGGGCGGCACCTTCGCCGACCGCTTCTCCCGCAAGAAGATCATCGTCTATAGCGACCTCATTCAGGGCATACTCGTATTCTCCCTGGCGGCGCTCATGTTCTTCCTGATCTGGGCCACCGGACTGACCACTTCGGACCCGCAGGGAAGCTTTTCGCTCTTTTCTTTTGTTTACCTGGCCCCACACGCCAGCGCCATTAACATCACCTGGATGTTCATCGTGGCCACGCTGGGGGCTATCATCTTCGCCTTCTTCACCCCGGCCATGTCCGCCGCCATACCCGACCTGGTACCCAAGGAGAAACTCAGTATGGCCAATTCGCTTAACCAGTTCGCCATTTTCCTGGCCATGTTTCTGGGGCAGGGACTGGGTGGCCTCATCTTCAGCATCACGGGCGCGCCTTTGCTTTTCCTGATCAACAGCGCCACCTATCTGTACGCGGCGGGCAGCGAATCCTTTATCAACATACCGCAGCCGCCGGTCGAGCCGGAGAAGAAATCGGGCGAGGCCTGGAAGGCCTTCATCAAGGATACCAAAGAGGGGCTGTCTTATGTATGGAACGAAAAGGGCATGCGCATCCTTTTCCTGGCGGCCGCCCTGCTGCACCTGTTGATTGCGCCCATGCTGCTGCTGCTTCCCTTTTATGTGGAGGACTATCTTAATCAGAACGCCTCGTGGTACGGCTATTTGCTGGCGGCGGTGGGGCTGGGCTCGGTCGTCGGATATTTGATTGCCGGCGGGGTGAACGTGCGGGGCAGGGCCCAGAGCAACCTGATCATACTTTCCCTGCTGGGCGCCTCCATCTCGCTGGGGATCGTGGGTTTCATAACCCAGCCTTTTATCGTGCTGGGTGTCGTTACCATGATAGGGCTGACGGCGGGGATATTCATCGTGAAGACAACCACGGTGATCCAGCTTGCCGCGGCGTCCGAAATAAGAGGCCGCGTATTCGGACTGCTGGGCACCCTGACCAGCGGCCTGGCGCCGATAGGCATGGGCATTGCGGGCGTGATCGCCGATATGGCCAACAAGAATATACCGGTGATATACGCGACCTGCGGCCTGCTGGTGCTGGCCATGTCCATCGGGCTGGCGCTGTCAAAGGAAGCGCGCGACTTCCTGACCATTGATGTGGCGCACAAGGCCGAGACCTGACCTCCAACTGTATTTTTGTGATATACTGCCTCAAAATGCCGCGTTTTAGCTATGAACAATGATCTGAACCTGATCTGCCTCCCGATTGCCCTGTTGCTGGGCGCAATCCCTTCTTCTTTCATCGTTGCCATGCTTGCGGCAAAGATCGATATCAGGGACGAGCCGGACGGCAAGATCAGCGCTGCCGCGGTCTACCGCAGGGTGGGGCTGCTGCCGTTTGTAGTTGCGGTAATCATGGATATCGGCAAGGGGGCGCTGGCGGTGTTGATCGCCCAGTGGCTGAACGCCGGGCCGTTGCTGGTCATGCTGGCCGGCCTTATAGCCATTGTCAGCCATCAGTGGTCCGTCTTCCTGCGCTTCCAGGGTGGGCGAGGCGCCACGGTCATGGGAGGTGTGCTGGCCTGCATCTGCACGGCGCCTACACTGATAGGGGCTGCAGTGGCGGGGCTGATGGCGCTGCTGATTAAAAACAACAGCGCGAGCTTCGGTATCGGCATAGTAGCTCTCTCCGCAGTGCTTTTTACCCTGCAGTGGTTGGATATTGACGTGCCTCCAATTTTAATAGTCACGCCCTCGCTTCCGCCGCCCTTTACTCCATACCAGGCGCTTATAGGCTATCCGGTGTTGCTGGGCCTGCTGATGACGATCAAGGCGCTTCAGGTTAAATACAGGCCTGGCGCTACGTTGAGGCCGGGGGCGGGAGGAAATGCATGAACTGGATGATTAGTCAGACAGCTGACGGGGCGGCGGCCTGGAAGGCCATCTGGGTGCCGCTGGTGGCATGGTTCATAGCGCAGGCGCTCAAGGTGCTTATTAATTTCGTGCGTAAGAAACAGTTTAACCTGTCCTTAATGTGGAGCCCGGGCGGCATGCCCAGCGCACACTCCGCCCTGATGTGCGCGCTGGCGACAACCGTCGGCCTGATGTACGGATTCGATTCACCGCTCTTCGCCATCTCGCTTGCGGTGGCTTTTATCGTGATGTACGACGCCGCCGGCGTGCGGCGGACCGTAGGCTACCAGTCCACCATGCTCAATAAGATGCTGGATGAGCTCTTCAAAGGCGACAAAGAGTTCAGCCAGAGGCTGGCCGAGATAATCGGCCATACCAAATGGGAGGTCTTTGCCGGGGCCATGCTGGGCATTGTGCTGGGCATCGTCTTCACCTGGCCCTGGGCCTGAGGCTTTTGGATATACTTATCGGCATATTGACACCTAATAAAGCAGGGGTTTAAACTTTGCGCAGCCATGACGGTCCGGCAGGCCACGCAGCTAAATAATTATTGAGGAGGTTGAGCTTGGCAGAAAATAAACCTGAAGTCTTGCAGAGGAAAATCGGGCTGTTCGAGACCATAGCTATGATAGTCGGCCTGGTTATCGGCGCGGGCATCTTCGGTATGACGGCGACGATCACGGGCATGACCGGTCCCAGCGTTTTCATAGCCTTCATACTCGCCTGTTTACCGTCCCTTTTCGTGGTACTTTTCGAGATTCAGCTCACGGGCACGCTGCCGGTGACGGGCGCCAACTATGTTACGGTAACGCGGGTCCTTTCGCCGTTCTGGGGTGGTATCATATCTTTTTCAGCCGTACTGGCCTTGCTGGCCGCCAATATACTGGTGGCAGTTATTTTCGCCGACTATTTTATTGCCTTCGTCCAGGCATTTAACCCTGCCTTTACCATGGACGGCAGGATATTGACGATCGGTATCCTGGTGTTTTTCGCATTGATCAATTATCTGGGTGTTTCGCTGGCAAGCTGGTTACAGATAGTCTTTTTCCTTATATTTGTGATCGGCATGGTAATCTTCTCTATCGCCGGCATGGCTAATTTCGATGCGACCAAACTTACGCCGTTGTATCCCAAGGGCACCATCATGTTTGTCGTGGCGGTGGTGCTGGCGAGCTATGTATGGTCGGGCCTGCTGGCGCTGGCCGATATCGGCGGCGAGGTCAAGAATCCACGCAGGAATCTGCCGCTGGCTTTGATCATCGCGTTCTTTATCATACTCGCGCTGTATACCATCCAGCCGCTGGCGCTGGCTGCCACCATGGACTGGCAGGAGGTCGCCAAGATCGGCAATCCCGCCATCATGGTGGATGCGGCCAGGTTGATGCCGGGTTGGGGCCTCTACATTAT
>JAFGHL010000088.1 GCA_016930155.1 Dehalococcoidia bacterium
GCACCGGCTCGACCATGACGGCCGCCAGTTCGCCGGCGTGCTTTGCGATAATCCTGATCGTGTCCTCAATATTGTTGAAGGGAAGGATCACGATCTGCTCGAGCATGTGGGCGGGCATGGCCGTATGCCAGGGCATACCGCAGGGGTCCTCCGCCGGGCCGCAGGCCGGGCCTGCCGGCTCGATGGAGACCAGCATCTCCTGCGCCTGTCCGTGGTAGCCGCCCTCGAACTTGGCTATTTTGCTGCGTCCTGTGAATTTGCGCGCCAGGCGGATGGCTGCCTGGTTGGCCTCGGAGCCGCTGGGCAGGAAGCGTATCATCTCCATGCCGGGCATGAATTTGCGCAGCAATGAGGCCAGTTTTATCTCGTTCTCGCAGGCTACCGAGGCGGGCAACCCCTCTTTCAGTGCCGATTCGACCGCCTTCAGAATAACCGGTGAGCGGTGGCCCAGCAGCACAGTGCCCGCGCCACAGAAGAAGTCGACGTATTCATGGCCGTCCACGTCGTATAGCTTCGAGCCCTGCGCCCGCTGCATATAAACCGGATATGGCCAGTAGCACTGCATGTCCCCGCCGCCGCCGTCGGGCAGCACTTGCCTGCCGGATTCCCACAGCGCTCGAGATTTCGCCGTTCTCGATAGAAAAAGCTCCAGTATCTGCTTGTTAAAAATATCCATTTGGCCTACCTCCGAATCAGATTTTAGGGTTGCCTATTGTATAATGTTTAATCGTCGGCGCGCTTCCTCCGCCTCATTCATAATCCTGTCGATGAGTTCCTTTACTGTGGGGATATCGTGAATAAGTCCAACGCATTGACCTACGGAGATAGGTCCTTTTGTAAGATCTCCCTGCTCCACAGCCTGACGCATGTTTTCGCCGCTAACCACCGTCAGCAGTTGTTTTAGATCCGCTCCCGACGCCTCCATCTCAAGTATTTTATCCACAACATCTGTACGCAGGTACCTGACCGGGTCGCGCAGCGAACGCAAGCATACAGCGGTATCAATTTCCCGGGCATTCACGCAAAACTCTTTGATATTGGGGTGAATCGGACATTCCCTAGTCAGGAAAAACCGGGTGCCCATTAGAATAGCTTCAGCGCCCATTGCCAGTGCGGCCACGAGACCTTTGCCGTCGACAAAACCACCGGCAGCAATAACCGGTATCTTCACCTCCTGAATGGTACGCTGAATCAGAATAAGGGAGGTTACATCACTCATCCCTGCATGTCCTGCGCATTCAAGCCCTTCCACAGTTACAGCATCCGCACCCGCCCGCTCGGCGGCAAGTGCATGTCTGACAGTGGTTGCCTTATGCAGGCAGGTGATGCCGGCTTGATGCAGCCGGCTGATGACCGCCGGTTGAACGGGCCCGACAGTCTCAATGATTTTGACCCGCTCTTCAATTATAGTTTCTATAAACTGGTCATTGGGTATCTCCCTCGATGCTGGAAGATAGACTAGCTGCACGGCAAACGGATTTGCGGTCAGATTTTTGGTCTTCCTGATCTCATCCCTGAGCGCTTTTTTTGAAGTCAAACATACCGAGTTCAGCATCCCCAGAGCTCCGGCATTGCTGACCTCAGAAACGAGCTCAGCCAGACTCAAATAGAGCATAGAGCCCTGGATGATCGGATAGCGGACGCCTAATTTTTCGGTGATCCTGGTTTTAAACACGCGATACCACGGGGCGATCTATTTTTTTCCGCCTCTCTTACTGCCCGGGCGTGCCCTGACCACCCTGGTGGAGTAAGGACAGATGAATGCTTCCTGCTTATCCAGGGATCTGATGGCTCGATAGGTCATCTCCGTCAAATCATCGGCCATATCTGACATATGCGTGACCGATTCAGAGGTGGTCCCCACCAGTGAAAATATGCATATATGCCTCAGCGCTCCGAAATACATCATCTCAAGGACCCGGATATTCAGGGTACGACTGATTTCCCCCGATCTCTGCCCCTCCCTAATTATATCCTTGAATAACCTGCCGGTAAGTACAGCAGTCTCCCACGCTCTGCGCGATTTTTTCCAAATCGTAGGAGAGGTGGTGATATATAGCGTCCAGGCAATGGAGTTATCACGATCATAAAGATCAAGATAAAACCAGGTCATCTTCCTTAATTTGTTGAGAACTCCCTTGATGCCGACCAGGTGATGGCGCAGATCGATATCCATCTGTCTGATCTTCTCCACGGTAATGGCATCCAGCATGTCCTCCTTGCTCTTGAAATGCTTGTAGATGCTGGCCGGGGAGATGCCTGAGGCCCTTGCTATATCACGGATGGTGGCCGTTGTGAAATCAACATTATTGAAAACGGAAAAGGCTGCTTCAATGATCCTTTCCCTGGTTATCCCCTGCGTATTCTTGCGCTTTATCCCACTCATCTAATATCCCGCTACCGAAAGCAATGGTATCTTAACTGCAGGCCTGTTTATAGCCGTTAAGTTTATTCTTATTATAAAAATCCTGTCAAATCAATTCGTTACCGCACGGCTATTGACAAGCATGTAAACGGTGTGTTAATCTACTTTTCAGTAAACAATGTTTACTTAGGGTTTGCACAGGTAGGATAAGGTTAGTCGGTTCATTTATTCGCATTTTAATTTAATTTTAGTAAACATTGTACATATTTTCAAGCGGGCTGCGGTGCTGGCAGAGGACAGCACATTCGAATCCCGTGTGACAGAAGGGCTGGTAAGATGAGTATCTTCAGTGAGAAACATGACATCTTCCGGAAGAATGTGCAGCGGTTTGTGGCTTCCGAGATCAACCCGCACATGGGTAAGTGGGAAAGGGACGAGTATTTCCCGGCGGAGCTGATGCCGAAATTGGGCGATATGGGGTGTCTGGGCATCACCTTCCCAGAAGAATACGGAGGGGCGGGAGAAGACTGGATCATGTCCCTGGTTTTCCACGAGGAGCTGGCCCGGTCCACAGGCATGGGCATCCCCATCAGCATCACCGCGCATACTGATATGTCACTCCCTCATCTTGCACGGTTGGGAACCGCTGAACAGAAAAAAAGATATTTAGCCCCTGCCATCAGGGGAGAAAAACTGGCAGGCGTCTGGGTTACGGAGCCGTATTGCGGTTCCGATGTCGCAGCCATCAAGACCACGGCTCACAGGTCCGGCGACCACTATATAGTAAACGGTAGTAAGCAGTTCTCAACTAACGCACTAAAAGGCGATTTCGGAATAATGCTGGTCAGAACGGGCGAGGCTGATTCAGGACACAGGGGGCTCACCATGCTAATCGTTGAGACATCGACACCAGGATTCAAGGCGGCGCCCATCAGGAAGATGGCGTTGAGAAGCGGGGATACAGGGACGATATATCTGGATAACGTCCGCGTGCCTGTAGAGAACCGCCTGGACGAAGAAAACAGGGGTTTTTATAACCAGATGGTAGGCTTCGAAAGGGAGAGACTGTCGCTTGCCGCTACTGCGGTGGGCTCGGTCCAGGTCGCTCTGGATGAGGCAGTGAGCTACGCCAGGGAGAGAAAGGCTTTCGGGCGACCGATAGGCAAGTTTCAGGTTATAACTCATCGGCTGGTCGACATCGCGGTTAAATTGGAGGCCGCCAGGCAGCTCATGTACAGGGCGGTAGAGATGTTCTGCGATGGAGTGGAGGGCAAGCAGGATGCCGCTACGAAAAAGATGTGCTATATGGCAAAACTGTTTGCCACCGACGTAGCTCAAGAACTCGTTAGTAGTGCTGCTCAGGTTTTCGGAGGTTCTGTGGTGGACGACGACCTTATCGTTTCAAGGTTATATCGGGATATCAGGATAGGCACCCTGGGAGGAGGCACGTCTGAAATTATGAAAAATATTATAGGAGGTCTTATGGGGCTTTAATTCAAATATCGCTCTGACCATTGTTTGAATCCTTGGAAATATTTGCAGGAGGTAATTTATGAGCAGTGCAGAAACGGGACCCTTGCCATCCAATAAATTGAAAACGAGCATAACCAACCTTCTCCCGGGAAAGATCCTGGTGCGGGGTTACCCATTGCAGGAACTGATAGGAAACATCAACTACGGGGAAGTGATATACCTGTGCCTTAAGGGTGAATTGCCTGATAAAAATACAGCCAGGATGCTGAATGCCCTGCTCTTAGGTATAACGGATCATGGCCTGGTAAGTGCTGCAAGCCCGCCGGCCAGGATTGTATGCGCGGGCAACCCCGATCCGATCAAGGGGCTCTGCGCAGGCATACTGAGTATAGGCGTAGTCACAGGATCGCCCAAGGAGTCGGCGCGCTTCATCAACGGCGCCTTCAGTATGATGAATGAGCAAAACCTCACACCGGAACAGGCAGCCGACAAGATCGTTGACGATTATACCGCCAACAGAAAAAGGCTGCTGGGTGTGGGTCATCCGCTTTTCAAGGACGCAGATATCAGGGCGGCACGGCTGAGGGAGATAGCAGTTCAGACCGGGTTCATTGGGGATAAGCTTAAGCTGTTCGAGATGATACATCAAAAATACCTGCAGAAGCTGGGTAAGAAAAACCTGGTGATAAATGTCGACGGCATGATGGCTGCCATTATGTGCGAGATGGGTTTCGATGAAGACATGATCGACATCATCGCAGTGCTGTCATACTTGCCCGGAATATGCGCGCATACTTATGAAGAACTGAAGGAGAAGACCGGCATGGGACTGGTCTTTCAGCTGGCAATGGCCTTCGAATATGCCGGGCCCGAGGAGCGGCACCTGCCCAAAGACAGGCAAAGCTGAGAAATAGCGGGAGGTATCTGAACAAATTAATTCGTTAAGGAGAAAGTATCGCATGGGTAAATATTTTGAGGACATAAATGTCGGAGATAAATGGACGACGCCTGCTAGGACGGTAGAGGCAGCCGATATCATCAATTTCGCGGGCATCTCTTCCGATTGGAATCCTCTGCATACCGATGAGGAATATGCCAAGAAAATATTCGGTGGTCGCATAGCTCACGGACTGCTGGTGCTAGCGATTGCCTCAGGGCTCACGGCCAGGGGTGGCAGCCTGCGGGATATCGAAGATACCATCATAGCCTTTCTGGGCATCTCCAGCCTGAAGTTCATGAATCCCACAAGGATCGGGGACACCATCCACCTCGAGGAGGAGATAACTAATAAACGCGAGACGAAAAGCCCTGAGCGTGGCGTAATCACCGTTAAATGGACCATAAAAAATCAGAAGGGTGAACCGGCCATGGAGGCTGAAGCAAGTTCGCTGGTAAGGAGGAAGCAATAAATCGATAAGATAAACAAATGAAGTAAGAATATGGCTAAACCGTTATTGCGAACCAAACTATGCGATCTATTTGATATCGATTATCCCATCGTACTCGCCGGGATGGGTGATGTTATAAGGGATTATACGGTATCCACCGGCAAACTGTGCGCCGCGGTATCCAACGCTGGAGGCCTTGGTATGATAGGCGGCGGAACCATGAGCGCTACGCAGTTACGCCACGAGATAAGGGACGCCAAAAAACTGACCAGAAAGCCTTTCGGCGTAGACCTTATATTCCCGGCCGGACCGGCAATCGAGGGCACGGTATCCGAGATCCAGGCCAAGCTTCCTGCCGATCTGACCGGCTTCATCGACGGATGGTATGAGCAGTACAAGGTACCACGAGAAAAAGGACCCGAGGTCAAGATTTTCGATGAAGACCTGGCCATGCAGCAATGGAAGGTCGTGGTCGACGAGGGCATAAAGACCATCGCTCTCGGCCTGGGTACGCCTGACTGGATCATTCCAGAGGCTCACGGCAGGGGTATGAAAGTGATGTGCCTGGTGGGTAACGTCAGGCAGGCCTCCAGGCTGGCCGCCATGGGCGCAGACCTGGTAATAGCGCAGGGGCATGAGGCCGGCGGGCATACCGGCAGGATCGGTCTGATGTCATTATTGCCGGCGATCATTGCAGCCGTCAGTCCGGTGCCTGTACTTGCTGCGGGAGGCATCGTGATCGGAAGCCAGCTCGCAGCCGCACTGGCCATGGGCGCTGTCGGTGTATGGGTGGGCACAGCCTTTGAGGCCACAATTGAGTCTCCCGTCACCGATCTGGGTAAACAGAAGCTTGTAGAGGCGGACGAAGAGAGCGCCCGGATTTCTAAAATCTACACGGGTAAAACGGCGCGCACGTTGCGCAACCCATTTACGGAAAGCTGGGAGAAAGCCGGGATGCGCACGCTGCCTATGCCCTATCAGAATTATCTGGTAAGGGATTTCTTCTACTCGCTTGAGAGGAACAGGCCTGAACTGATCTTTGTGGGCTCGGGGCAGGGCGTGGGCTTGATAAAAAAGATCAGGAGTGCACAAGAAGTTGTTGATGACTTCGTGCAGGACGCCATCGATATCCTTAAAAAAAGGTTGCCGGCCGAAGTTACTATATAAAATTAAGAAGGAGGTGAGAGGTCATGGCGAAAAAAATGGTATTTCAGGGATCATCCATGGAGTGGCAGCTCAATCTTTACAAGATCATAGAACGCGGTGTCCGTTATTTCCCCAAACAGGAGATAGTCTTCCAAACTTATGATAAGGGCGTGCAAAGGTATACCTATGCAGACCTGTACAAGCGGGCGTGCAGTATGGCCAACGCTTTAAAGAACCTTGGGCTGAAGCCGGGAGGCCGGGTTACCGTATGCGGGACCAACATAGTTGAGGTATTCGAGAGCCATATGGCCATCCTGCTGGCGGGTGGCGTCGTAAACAGCACCAATCCACGGTTTTCAGTCGATTACATCATGAAAGGCATCAACCGCATGGAGGATAGCATTGCGATCGTCGACCGTTTACTGGTGCCTCTCTTCGAGAAAATGGCGCCGCAATTGAAGACGATCAAGCATTATATCATCATCCCCGATAAGGTCGAAACCACGCTGAAACCTGTCTACTCCTTTGCCGAACTTTGTGAATCCACATCATCAACACTGGACCTGGATGCGCTGTTCGACACCAATGAATACGAGGCAGCTTTTCATCAATGCACCACCGGGACCACGGGAACCCCAAAAGCCTGTGTTTTCTCCCACCGTGGATGCTATCTCCAAATTCTTGGGCAATGCATGACAGATGCGCATGGCTTTACACAAAATGACACAATCTTGCATGTAATTCCCTCATATCACGGTTTCTGGTTTTACCACTTCACCGGGTGGCTGCTGGGAATGAAGCAGGTCTTTATAGGCCCGATGTTCGACCCCAACCTGGTGATGAAATTGATTCAAGATGAGAAGGTGACCTGTACAGGCGGGACTCCTGAGGTGTGGACAATGGCGCTGAACTTCATGAAAATGCAGAAAGCCAAGGGTGTTACATATGACCTGAGCAGCCTGAACCGCATATTTTTGGCAGGCACTGCGCCGCCGGTTTCGCTGCAGAAGGATTTCGAGGTGATGGGCATCAAACCATTGCACGTGTTCGGAATGACGGAAATGAACGGCCCGCATGGAACATCCAGCAAGCCCAAGCCGTATTTCAAACTCTCCCAGGACGAGCGTTATGAGCTGATGAAAAAGCAGGGGCTGCCACTGCCGCTGGTACAGGTCAAAGGTCTGGATGACAAGGACAAGGAGATTCCATGGAACGGCACAACTATCGGAGAGTTGTGTCTGAAGGGAGGCTCAGTATTACGTAACCACTATGCCATGGAGGAGGAATCCAAAGCTCTGTGGACCAAAGACGGCTGGTTCCGCAGCGGGGACTTAATAACCATTGATCCCGAAGGGTACATGACCATCATGGACCGTAAAAAGGACCTGATCAAGACGGGAGGCGAATTCATATCCACCATCGAGCTCGGCGCCAATATATTCGCACATCCCAAGGTAGCTGAGGCGGCAGTGGTCGGCGTGTCTCACCCCAAGTGGGGTGAGCGCCCGCTGGCGCTGGTCGTACCCCAGGCAGCCAACAAGGGGGATATCACTGAAGAGGAGATATTGAAATTCATTCAGCCCAACGTACCCAGCTGGTGGTTGCCCGACGAGATCCTTTTCGTGGATGAGATACCCAAAACCAGCGTCGGCAAGATCGACAAATCCGCGATAAAAGTAAAGTACAAGGACCACAAGCTGCCCGAAGTGCCCCTGTACAAGACTCTATTCGGCAAATAAGTTATAGCACCGCAGACAAACCTTCTCTAGCTACAACCTCATCCGGCCCCGCAGTTGACCGCCTGCGGGGCCGGCAAAATATGACGTATAAATCAAGCACAGGCCTACGGCACGACGCTCCAGTCGTAGGCAACGCCGTTGGCGATGGTGATCGCTACACAGCGCAGGGATTCCAGGTACTTCAGCGGATTGCCTCCTTCGATGAGCAGGCTCCCTTTGGCCAGCATGAATTCCTAAAATTAATATTTATACCCATCGATGCCTTTAACCACAACCAAGCCGGATATGTGCGGTGAATAGTAATCGGCAATGTTATTTGTTATAAGGGGGACATTTGCGTACAAAGCGGAGGCAGCGATAATAGAATCCATGGGAGACATGGTTAAACCCTTTGACTTCAGATTCCGTATGATATCCCCCGCCATATGGGCAACCGGTCCGTCCACAGGGATCGTAACCATGTTGTCGAGAAAATTGTCAGTGTCGCTCTCTTCACCCTGCCGCATACCAGCATAAATTTCAAGATGAGTAACAGCGCTGATCGACAATAAACCTTTTTCCATCCATATGCGGAACAGTGTACCGGCATATACACGCTTGCGTAGAAAATCGATACAGATATCGGAATCTACAATGCAGGTAACAATAAAGCCCTCTTGCCAGCGCATTATTTCTTCGAAAGTTTCGACTGCCTCTTATTATCAGCCTTCCGGAGTTTTCTGACATAGCCGGAGACCTCTTTAGGTGAGGACAGATCAGGATGGTTCTCATCCTTCCAGACGCCGAAGCTATGCGCCAGATTCGCAAGCTGCCTGTAATGAGCGAGGTGGTTTCTTAGAGCAGTCGCGCAGAAAGAGCTGAACTCACCATCCCTGATATGAACACGTACCTGTTCAATTAGGTCATCGGGCAGTGTAATGGATACTTTTTTAGTCCCGCCGGTTTTCATCATTCCAATATCCTCTACAACAAATGTAGTATTAATACTACCAATGATACTACCACCTATCCTACCCGGTCAAGGGCAATCACGCATCTGCGAGTTTGAACGTGTTACTGACGTCTTCCGCCACCATTCATTCGCCTGAGATAATATCTGAACACCCTGTAATCATCAACAGTCCCCAGCTTGTACGCAATCTATCGCATTACCAAAGTACCATCGACATTTTCGCCTGCTGCTGATATGCTGCAACGTATATCGAGAGAAGAGGAGAAGTGGAATGAAGTCATGTTTTTCAGCCGCGTTGATTGCGCTGGTTGGGCTGGCCGTCAGCGCCGGATGCATCGTGCCCGTCGATCAGACTCAGCGGCCCGAGGAGCCGGCGGCGGTCATCCCGCAGGCGGACATCAACCTGACCATTGGACCTGCGACGGGTGCTGTGATACGTCCCCTGCTGGGCGTCAACATCGGCCCCATACCGGCGGGTAACGACCCGGCCAACGCCGATCTGACCGCCGCCTACCGGGGTATCGGCGTAAACCTGATACGCACCCATGACTATTACAATGCTCTGGACATGTCCGTGATGTATCCGGATATGACGGCCGACCCGTTGCTGGTTCAATCCTACGATTTCAGCCGCAGCGACCAGGTCTGGAGGTCCATCACCTCCGGTGGGTTCGAGCCCTATCTGCGCCTGGGCGACTCGTACAACAACTCCAGGCCGCCCGCCAATGCGACCGAACGGTCCAACTGGGTTAAAGCATCGCTGGAGGTGCTGAGACACTACCGGACGGGCAGGTGGAACGGCTTCAACACGCCCTTCCGTTATGTCGAGATCTGGAACGAGCCGGACAACGCTCAGTTCTGGCCCAGGCCGCATACGCCGGTCGAGTACTTCCAGCTCTACTGCGACACGGCGCGTGCCATCAAGAGCGAGTTCCCCGACCTGAAGATGGGAGGTCCGGGCGTGACGCCGGCCGGCGCGCTGACGCCGCAGGGGAAAAAATGGACGCAGGACTTTCTGGCTTTCGTCAGGCAGAGTTACGCGCCGCTGGATTTCTTCTCCTGGCACATGTATTCCAACAGCCCGCAGCAGTACGCCGAGGCCGCCGCGTTCTACCGCTCCTCGCTGGACGCCAAAGGATTCACGCAGACGACCAAGCATATCACCGAATGGAACACCGAGATAAAGCGCAGCCAGGACAGCAGCGCCGATTCAATCGCGTTGCGCACCGGCGCCAGGGGCGCCGCCATCCTGACCGCCTGCTGGATCGAGCTGCAGAATCAAAGCGATATGGATGTGTCCACCTTCTACCGCGGCCCTGATCCGGATATCAAAGCGCCTACCTTCTACGGTTTGTTCTACGCCGACGGCAGGCCCAAATCCATCGCTTCGGCCTTCTCGCTCTGGTCTAAAATGTCGGGCTATTCAACGAGGCTGGATACAGAGATGCCTCAGAGCAGTCCGTTGTACGTGCTGGCCGGGCGCAACGGCGCCGGACAAATGGCTGTTTTAATCGCCAACCCGGGCAGCCAGCCGATAACTCCTCTCATCGGATTCTCGGACGGGCGCCAGGTAGGGCAGATCTCCCTGTACACGGTCAGCGGCTCCAACCAGGTGGTGCAGGCCGGCACGCTCAGCAGCCCGTTGCTGGAAATCGGCGCCGAGAGCGTGCAGCTTCTCGTTATCGATTAACCGGCTGCGGTCCGCGAAGGGCGCCTGCAGAAGCCCGGCCTTCAGCCGGCTTCCTGCAGCAGTATCGCAGCAAGCTCTTCCGGATGAGATACCATGCACAAGTGATCCGATTTCAACTCGAAGTAATCCCAGTTATCCTGTTTGGCATGCTCGGCCACATAACTGACAAACGGCCCGCATACAGTCAGGAATTCGCTCAGAGTGCAATGAACATATGTCTTGGGTATCTTTTTTATTCTTGCAGCGTCAAAAAATAGCGGCTCGACGAAGGGCTTGTCGGGCGTCAAACCGGCATAGCTTTTATAACTGACACCGCTCAGTTCGAACATGTCAAACAGTGACTTCCCGTTTTCAGGTATTGACGAATCGACATACACCAGATGTTTGATTACTCCCGGCAGTTTATCTGCAACTCCGGTAATGACAAACGAAGCGTAGCTGTGCCCGACCAGCATTACATCACCCAGTTGCCCGTTCTCTATCAGAGAGCATACTTCCGAGATATGATCCTCCAGACTGCAGGTATCCGAAGCTGATAAGGTCGGGGCAAAGGCTTTATGTCCGCGGTTTTGAAGCAAAGCAACTACTTTGTCCCATACCGAACCGCTGTTTCCCCCGCCATGTCCGCCGTGCACCAATACGTAATTCGCCAAACTATACTCTCCTTACTGCCTTTCCCAGTCTCATAATATCATACTCATCCACCTCATATGTTAAACTCAATCGCCATGCTAAAACCATAGACAGGGTACTCCCGGGACGGGACAGCAAGGAATAATTTAACATCCGTCAGGCCGGGGTGCTAAGATAGTCTTAACGGTGATTTATGAAAAAGAAGACGGTCGCGTACTGGAATATATACGACGCTGAAACAAAGGCCTTGATACAGAAGGAAAAGGCCATGACGCACGAC
>JAFGHL010000009.1 GCA_016930155.1 Dehalococcoidia bacterium
GAGGATACACCCGCTGTAATTGCCGCCCTGAAGGATATGTGATACGCTTTGCATCGAATCCAGATATAAGAGGTTGAAAATGGCCGAAAGGAAAGCAACTGTCACCCGCCGCACCAGTGAGACTTCGATAAAAATCGAGATTGGCATTGACGGCAGCAGCAAGTATGAGATCACTACCGGGATACGGTTCTTTGATCACATGCTGTGCCAGCTTGCCCAGCACGGCATCTTCGACCTGAAGATATCGGCCAATGGCTCCGACCAGCACCATGTTGTGGAAGATGTCGCTATCTCGCTGGGCCGTGCCTTCAACCAGGCCCTGGGAGACAAGCAGGGCATCGTGAGGATGGCGCAGGCCATCGTGCCCATGGATGATGCCCTCGCCATGGTGGCGCTGGATATCAGCGGGCGCGGCCAGGCCGTCATCGATGATTCAATTAAAGAAGCTTACATCAGCGAGATGCACTCCGACCTGATCAGCCACTTCTTCGTGTCCTTCGCTTCGGAAGCCAGGATAAATATCCACGCGCAGGTGATGAAGGGCAATAATGACCACCACAAGGCGGAGGCGCTCTTCAAAGCGCTGGCACGCGCCCTCGATGCCGCCACCCGCCTCGACCCGCGCATCTCCGGCGTACCCAGCACAAAAGACAGCATAGACTAAGTCACGATAGTACGAATTAAACAAACCCGTACTATCGTTTGAATCAAGTCCGCTAAACCCAGGTAACGCTCTTCAGCTTGCGCCTGACAGCACGCTGATATCTGTATTTCGGATAGCCCACTATCATAGATGCCACAACTTCATTGCCGTCCGGTATGCAGAAAAGCTTCCGCAGCTTTTTTTCACGCTCGATAGCGGGCGGGATCAGCTCGATGATGGTAGCGCCCAGGCCCAGCGAATGGGCAGCCAGTATGCCGAAGGTGATGGCGATATCTATATCGATCTGGTAGTTATCCGAATTCCTGTCGGCATGGAAAACTATCATGGCGGGGGCATGGCGCGTGATGGTGTCCTCGGCCCCCGATTTAAGCTCGGGCATCCTGTCCTTCATGGAGGGTACCACGTGGCTCACCATCACCTTGAATTTTTCCGGCCCGGCGCTCTTTTTAATAAACATCCTGATAATCGGATTGTCCATGCCCTTGATCATGGTATCATACATTTCGATCATCGTCGGCAGTGCCTGCCTGATGACCTCCGTATTCTGGACGATGGTAATCTCGATTTTGATGGGGGGCACGCTGGGGGGAGAGTAAGTTATAGCGTCGGCTATTTTCTCCAGCAGTTCCCGGGGCACCGGCCTGCCCTTGAAATTGCGCACGGAACGCCTGGACATGATCATTTTATAAAAAGCGTCTTCGAAAGGGCCGCCTTCAGGCAAAGGCACAAAATCTTTTTCATATGAAAGGCCGTCGACTTTTACGGAAGCCGTCGGGCAGACCGCCATGCACTGACCGCACTTGACACAGAATTTTAGCCGCTCCTCGTGTATATTCATGATCTTCAGGTCTTTTTCTTTGTACATAATATGGCTGGGACATACATCGCCGCAGGTCCCGCACGCTTTGCAGGTGGACTTATCGATCGTTATCGCTGGATTCATCAAATCAACTCTCCTTTATTGCTGCCAATCTTCATATTTTCCGCTGTCTCAGATAATAACATTTCTTATTCAGAATGAGCATCTTCCAAAGCCGACCGGGGCGAAGCTGCTGTGCATCCCCGGCCGGCTTCCTGCTATAATCGGCATACATGACAACCGGCGTAAGCAAAGACAACCGCTCCATAACCGCCGATTCTGCCAGGTGCGCGGGCTGCCTCACCTGCATGCTGCACTGCTCATTCAGGTCCTTGAATAAATTCAACCTGTCTAAATCATATATCAGCGTGGAGAGGCTGACGGACAGGGAAAACGAGTTCGAGATCACTTTCACCGACGGCTGCGACGCCTGCCTGCTCTGCGGCAGGCACTGCCCTTACGGGGCGCTCACCGGCAATCAAACGGAGGATACCGCATAGCATGGAGTTCGGCGGATATGCAGGCAACATCCTTCACATAAACCTGACCGATGGGAGCATCAGGAAGCAGCCGCTGGATGCCGACCTGATCAAGAACTACATCGGCGGCGCAGGCATCAACACCAGGCTTGCATACGACCTCATACCTCCCGACACCGACCCCCTCTCTCCCAAAAACGCAGTCATCTTCGGGACCGGCCCGTTCAACGGCACCTTCATACCCGGCGCTGCGCAGACCATGTCCATCTGTAAATCACCGCTCAACGGGTCATTTACACAGAGCAGCGGCAGCGGCTATTTCAGCCACTTCCTCAAATCATCGGGCTACGATCACCTGGTCATTACGGGCCGGTCTCCCTGGCCTGTTTATATAACAATCGAGGATGACAGTATCGGCATCCACCATGCATCCGACATCTGGGGAGTCGACGGCTTCGATACCACCGATGAATTAAGGAGAAGACATTCTCCCTGCAGCATCATATCCATCGGGCAGGCTGGTGAAAGACAGGTCGCCATCTCCATAACACACATCGACAAAGACGCTGCCATAGGAACAGGCGGGCTGCCGGCGGTAATGGGCGCCAAGAACCTCAAGGCAGTGGTAGCCCGCGTGGGCAGCAGGTCCATTGAAGCAGCTGATCCCGTACGGCTGCAGAGGCTGGTGCAGGAGCTATCGGAAAAGATCAGCACCTACCACCGCCGCACAGAGGTGATGAGCGGAGGGGCAATGGCGATGGTAACCGGCTGGATATCCTCCGGCGCCATCATCCGCAATTCCTCCGAGCTCATTTCCTACCCGGCGGATATAGACGTGGTCAAGAAACGCATCTACGAGATGCACAAAGCGCTGCGCAAGAAAATAGCCTGCGCGGCGTGCCCCATGTCGGACAAAGACCGCATAGACCTGCCGGGCGGTATAACATTTTACGACACCGCCGTTCCCATTGAGATGGCAGCCATAACCTCATCTGTATCCCGCGGCCGGGTGAGTGAAGGTAAAGCGGCGGACAGGTACGCGCTCGCTTTAAAATATTATGACAGCATCAACCGCGTGGGGCTGGACCAGGTCTACAGCTTCCAGGGGCTGGCGGACTTTGTTATCACCCTGTATGAACAGGGCATTATTACTAAAGCTGACACTGGCGGTCTGCAGCTTAACCGCAGCTACGATACACTGCTGAAGCTGGCAGAACTGACTTCAATGGGCGAGGGATTGGGACGCCTGCTGGCCGGCGGCGTGGTCGAAGCAGCGCGGCGGATCGGGAAGGACGCAGAAGATCATGTTCAGAATGTTATTAAAGGCCAGTTCGTTACCCTTGACCCGCGGCTATCTGGCTTCCTGCCTATACACCTCGGCATGATGGTGCATCCCGGCCGTGCGCTGGGCATATCCGCCGCCATGGGGGACCCCTCCTTCAGTCCCAACTGGCCGCTGGAGAATTTGAAGGAAGAGGCCTCCCGCTGCGGGGTGTCTGCGACGGACATCGACAGGCTTTTCACCGGCGATTCCTTTAATATCGGCAGGCTGACAAAACACGCCGAGGACTTCTTCGGGCTGTTGAACATGCTGGGGCAATGCCACCGCCCGCATATCTCCCGCTTTTTCAGCATGGATATGCTGAACGATCTATACTCCGCCGTTACCGGCATCCAGGTCAAAGCCGTTGAACTCAAACAGGCCGGCAGCCGGGCATGGGACCTGTTGAGAGAGCTTAACGCTGCCGCCGGTTTCACTCCTGAAGACGATAGGCCACCCGGCATCTGGTTCCAGCCTTTGAGAGGCGCTGACCGGGAGTATGCTTTATATGATTATTTCCTCAAGCGACCCCTGTCCCGGGAAGACGTCGAAGGCTATCTTGAGGAATATTACAGCGAACGCCGCCTGTGAATCAGGCATCTCCTTGATGGATCTTATTTCAGCGCTTTGCCCACGACTATGGACATGAACAGTCCGAAGCCCACGCACCAGGCGTTGATCAGGCCATTGATCACCATGTCCAGCACCGAGGCCGCATAGACCCCATTCTGAAGGTTAAAGCTGAAATCCAGCAGCCCCAGGAATATCAATGCTCCCGCACCGATCAGCGAGAGTATCATGCCCGCCCGCCTGTTCTTCATCAGCAATATCCCGGCAGCTATCAGCAGGATACACATCAGCCCGTCGGGCAGCGGGAAGGAATGCTCATAGGCAAAATAGCCTGGCGGGGGATTTTCGGGCGCCATACCCACTGTGAAGAAGGCAATCCAGAAAAGCAGTATCCCAACGCCGGTCACAATCTCCAGTGCCGATATCAGCCTTCTGCGGTCATCTGTCATAGTCTGAGCTCCCTTAAATTATTTTGCCGATGCCAGCTTTTTCTGCACGCCTTTAACCTGCGAGTCAGTAACCATCTCCACCAGCCAGGGAAAAAGCCGCTTCATTATCCAGGTGAATTTGCCGTCGGCGTTGGGTATGATCATAAAATCACCCTTCTCCATACCCTTCAGCAGCGCCGCGGCGACTGCTTCCGGCTTCATGATACTGGCCGTTGCGGAGACGGCCTGCGTCTCAGGCGGCTTGGTCCGGTTCTCCTCGGCATATCCGGGGGTATCTGTATCAGGAGGGCACATCACTGAGACAGTAATACCGTAAGTCTTAAGCTCGCTGCGCAGCGCCTCTGAGAACCCTGTCACCCCGAACTTGGCGGCGCAGTAGTCGGTATAGCCAAATACACCGATAAAACCGCAAAGGGAAGATACATTCACGATGCAGCCTCCGCGCTGCTTCATCAGCGGCACCAGGAACGAGCAGGTGTTCCACACCCCGTAAAGGTCGATCTTAATGGTCTCATCAAACTGGCCATATGTAATATCACCGAAATAGCCGGGCCTGGCCCTGCCCGCACAGTTGATCAGAACATCCGGGATGCCAAAGTCAGCCGCCGCCTTCTGCAGCACACTGTTGACCTCATCCCTGCTGGAGACATCCATCTGGAAAGCCAGGAACTTCTGGTCAGGGCTTTTGCGGCAGGTAGCAATCTCGTTGAGCGCCTCGTCCAGCACCTCTTTTCTGCGGGCGAAGATGGCTACTGACGCACCTTTCCCTGCCAGCAGTTTGGCCGCCGCCAGCCCTATTCCCGATGATCCACCAGTTATGTAAACTAACTCGCCGTTAAAATCCTTCATAGCACACGCTCACTTCTGTTTAAGTGTGGCAACATCCAGTGTTTTCAGCCATTCCATGGTATGTTTAAAGCCCTCCCTGTAGGAGATCTTCGGCTTCCAGCCCAGCTCTCGCTCGGCCTTCTCGATGCTGAACCTGAACCTCGAGCCCAGGTTGGTCACGGTGTAGGTTGTCAGCAGCGGACGCTTCTGCACACGGCCGATACGCCACAGGAACTCCATCACCCGGGCAGCCGCCATGGCCGACCAGTACGGGATATAAGTGCGTATGGGGGGCACGTTCAGTGCGGCGGCGATGCCGTCGCAGAACTCCTCCAGTGTGGTATGCTCGCCGTCGTGCACCAGATAGCCGTTGCCCACCGCCCGGTCATCCTCCGATATCAGCAGCAGCAAATCCACCAGGTTATCGATGTAGGTGGGCCAGACGATGGCGCCTTTCCTCCAGAAGATCATCTCCTTCTTGATGATGGAGTCCGCCAGCAGGGGTACGAAGGTTTGGTCGCCTTCGCCAAATACCCACAGCGGGTAGACCATGGTCACGGGCAGGCCCTTCTCCTTATGGTAGCGCCACATGATCTTCTCGGAATCTATCTTGGAATCGGGGTAGGGCTCTCCCCAGTATTTCAGTGGCAGGGTCTCGTCCATCACGATCGATTCGTCTGTGCCGAAGACGTCGCAGGTGCTCATATCCACCAGCCGCTTTACCTTTGCGTCGGTCGCGGCCTTTGCCATATTCTCGGCGCCACTGACCGTGATGTCCCAGAACATCTTTTTGGGCGCCCAGTCGGTGACCACGGCCGCGCAGTGGAAGATGGCCTCACGTCCATCAACCGCCTCACGTACCTTATCGTAGTCGCGGATATCGCCGTTCAATATCTCAACACCGCTTTCTTTGAGGGATTTTTCACCCGGATCGCCGGGCAATACGAGTGCACTCACA
>JAFGHL010000089.1 GCA_016930155.1 Dehalococcoidia bacterium
CAGCATCCGCGCCACGCCGGCCGTCGTCTTCCCGCTCCCGGCAGGGCCGGAGAGGAAAACGCTGCGGTCGAGCGGCAGCGCAATGAGCGAGTCCTGACAAGGAGAATGCTTAAAATTTTCGCTCGGATAATTTAAAATATTCATTAGAGCCCTAATATACTGCACATAAGGTGAGAATCAACCCGACGGAAACAAGATACTTCTCCAACCAATAGTTTAGTTATTAATGGTCAATCCGATAAGTTGAAAAACCTGTAGTGGACATTCACCATTCCTCAAAAACAGAACATTCTTGACCCAGGAATGCGCGTAGATGTTAAACAAGGCCGACTCCTCAATTTTATGTATTCCTTCTCTACAACCACAATGCCGCACACAACAATCATAAACTTCCCAAAGTAGGCAATATCCAATATGCCCATCGCACAACCACCTAACAACCACTGGGTCAGCTCCTTTAATCCTTTTCAACCAGAGGTCGAAATTTGCAATTAACTCATTGGCGTCGTCAGGCGACAAATGCCTTCGCTCAAGGCTATTCTTCCATGCCAGATGATCGATCTCAAGTTTTGGCTCATTGTCAGGCGAGTCACTAATTTTTAGGAAACCATCCCTAAGAGTCATCCTAACTTTCTTTAAAACCTGCTTTTCTTTAGAAGCCAATCCAATAGCGCATGCCACCCGTAGTGTATAGTCAAATACTTCCCCAAAAATTTCAAGCGGTGAGTCAAACTCATCACGTGCAAAAATAGGAAGAAAATCACCAAGAAAATCAAAATCGAAGAAATAATTCTCTATCGAATGCCCCCTAGACCATACCAGCCTTCCGGAAACTCTATGATCTCCAACCGAGTCTGCCAAGTGGTCTAAATCAAAATCACGAAACTCCCTATCAACAAAAGCAGAAAACCTATCTGCGCAAGGTTTATCACCGATTTGGGAACATACCTCTTCAACAATTTCACGATTCTCTGGATGAGATTTTATGAATTTCTCAGCAGTGTCAATAAAGACCATTTCTCTATCTGATGCTTTACAAAAATTACGAAGGAGCAAGTCAAACACTCTTTTGTCACTTTTCCCCTCAACCAATATGTGTTTTTGAGTATCATCTACCTCAAGATATCGAATGTACTCTTGAGGAGTATACCGTTCGTCAGAGTTCATAACGGTATGTCCTCGCTGTCCTCAGAAAAAGAAAAAATAGATAAGTTTGTATGAGAAGCAGGATAATCTGCTCCGATAACAGGGGAGTGCGTGCATACAATAATCTGTTGATGACTGGATTTCTTAGATAGTTTCTTCAACAAGACCCTCTGCCAACCCACATGTAGAGAAATCTCTGGCTCATCAATCAGTAAAAGCTTATACCCGTCACACTTCATAGCAGCGTAGATCAGAATAACAATTTGACGCTCTCCTGATGATAAAGCACTCAGTCTCGAACGTGAACCATCATCAAATCTTAGTTCAAGAACAGGGTCACCTTGTTCTCTAAAAGTAACTATTATATTCTTCCCTTCTAAAAGGCCATTAACACATTTTAGATAATGCTCAATTTTATTATCAGATATCTGTGAAACACAGCTACGAATCAGTTCTTGTTCAATCTCAACTAACGAGGGATAAACAATCTCTGGAACAAACGGCAATAGCCAATGTCTTATAAACTCAGTGGATCGTGTCTCCATAGAAACAGACCCGTGATCAAAAGTTGCTTTAAAAGCATCAACTACATTTCTAAAAGCAGGAAAATACAATGCGTGTATTGTGGCTTTCTCAGTTATATGCAAGGGCAAAGAAGTAGAACTTGGTTTCAAAAGGTCAAATCCATAGAGTGAAGGCTCTCGACTTTCTATTTCCGTAACCGATAAAATTGCTACAAATTCATTGTTCTCTTCCACAGTGATTAACTCATCACTGACACCCGTAACATCATCTCTATCCTTCTTGCGGGTCAACTTAATCAAGTGATCATCATCAAACACAACACTGATTGATCTAAAACTCAAAAAAGCAAAACGTTCAAATTGTCCATTCGCAAGATTAGATAGAATATGTAAGAGTGTTGTCTTACAAGAACCATTGTGACCGTATAACACATTCACACCTGGTGTAAATTCTTGAACCAAGTTAAAGCGGCCATAAAGGCCTATGACTTCCAATTTTTTAATGTAGTTGGACACACTGAACCTCCAAAGTGATGGGCACGGCCTATTACCCGTTTAATTATTTAAAACTCACCAGCAGGCTTTAAATATCAGACCGGCGACCTGCCCTGAGCACCAGTGGAAGGTTCAACGCCGGGCATCTTACATCGCGGGCCTGAATATACATCGAGCACCCTACCGCGACGTTCGCAGCCATATCAGCAGGCACTGGATCACCAGGAGTAGCGGCAGGAGCAGCGCCGCGATCACGATCATGATGATCCGCGTGACGGAAGATCCCGACGCCACCTCTTCGCGGTTGGACATCTCGACGTAATCGCCGATCCCGCTCGCTGGCGAGACCCCCACTCCCTCCGCCGTCCGCGCCTTGATCTGCGCCTGATGCGCCTCCCAGGCCTTCTCGATCGTGCCCAGTCCCATGTACTTGTAAACCTGATGCGCAGCATTTGTAATATCTGTCAATTTACGTCCGATAATGTACCACCCCTTTACGGCCAAAATGTACCACTCGTTTACGGCCAGAATGTACCACTTGGTGGGATCGACCCGCCACGACAAGTGCACCTTAACACGTACGAATAGCACTCAATGCGTGAGGTCTAAGGGCACCTCCTGTTCTAACCGCCGACGGCCTTGAGCCCGATAGCTGTCCCCGGTGATGAGCACCACCTCAGCCCGATGGGCCAACCGATCCAGCCCGGCCGAAGCCAGGAGTGGATCGCCGAAGAGTTCCGGCCATTCCGCAGGCGCGCGGTTACTGGTGAGCAGAATACTGCCTCGCTCATAGCGCTCGTTGATGAGATCATACAGATCCTCCGGGGCGGGCGCTCGTAGCGGCTTCAAGCCGAAATCGTCCAACACCAACAGGTCCGGGCGCAGGTAGTTCTGAAAGCGGCGCTCAAAGGTGCCGTCAGCGCGTCCGCCTTGCAGGTGCTGCAGCAGCTTGTGCATGTTGGCGAACAAGACATCGAAGCCCTGGCGACAGGCTTCGTGAGCCAGGGCCTGGGCCAGATGCGTCTTGCCCACGCCGGTAGGGCCGCAGATGAGCAAATTGCGGTGCTCGCGGATGTAGGTGCAACTGGCCAACTCCAGCACATGTTGGCGCTTGACGCTGAGGTTGAAGGTGAAGTCGAAATCTTCCAGGGTTTTGGTGGTGTTGAGCGCGGCCCGGCGGATACGCAGCACCAGTTGCTTTTGCCCCCGCCGCTCGACTTCATCCTCCAGCAGCCGCG
>JAFGHL010000090.1 GCA_016930155.1 Dehalococcoidia bacterium
CTACTGCGAGAGATACCAGGAATGGTACACTTTTAAACCGCCCTTTTTAAGCCGCCAACTGGGACATTTTTCAACCGGCGTTTACATGGGCAAGCCTCCGCAGCCGATTACCATGAACAAAAGCGGTTTTTCCCGATCGATTCCCTCATCCGTAACATAATAGTAGATGTCCCCCAGCTGTTCATTGACGATATGAAATTCTTTAAGCCCCCAATCCTTGGGAGTTACGCCCTGCGCGAATACATTCTGGACTATGAATAGTGGAATTAGCAGAATTATGGTTTTCATCATTGTCTCCTTATATAATGAAAGATAGGTTCGTTGTTTCATTCTCGCCTTATTGTCAATCTCGAACGTGAGAGGTAAGATTCCGACGGCTGCTATTGAAAGAGTTAGACAGGAGTCTTATAAAAATGTTTCATGTTTGCTCTTACTATTTTGTTTTAATAAACAAGCGTACACCAAGAACAGTTTCGGCTTTCTTATTATCAGGTTTACCTTGGTACTATACTACATCTAAAACGACGTGATCGTCTTTTGACATTGACTTTACATTCCAATTACATTGAAATATTGTCCATAGCTCATCCATAAACTGTTTAACGCCATGTTCACTTGTTGGCGGGCTTGAATACACAGAACATCTGCATTCAATCAAACCATTGTCAATGGCAAAATTTTCTGGATTTCATCAGCATCCAGCCAATCAAGTGCAGCAAGATTTTAGGCTTCTCATTCACAATATATTAAGAACACTTCTTAACTATTTTTCATTTATACGATTCTATAGCGTCTTTAATTCCATCATAGACAGGGGTATATTTTATTCCCAATTCTCTTTCCGCCTTACCACCATCGATTTTGAAGCTTTGTTTCATCAGGTTGACCTGATCAACTGACAGATCCCATATTGGGGGTTTCCCTACCAGATTAGCTATTCCAGTAAGTAAATAGGAAGTCATTACCGTTAGCCAGTTCGGAAACTTCAAAAAAGGTAATTTTGTACCTGAAATTTCACTGATCATTTGATTGATTTCACCCCATGTATAATTTGCTGCACTTACAATATATTTTTCTCCTATATTATTTTCTTTTTCAAGAGCCTTGACAATAGCCTCAGCAACATCTTTGACATGCACAAATGGAAAATAGATTTTTGTCAACACCTGCGCCGGCATACGGCCCTGAGCATAATTCTTGATGTATCGGCCGGCAGCCTTTGGATCACTCGCCCCAATGACTGCACTGGGATAAATCACGACCAGAGGTAATTTCTTTTCTTTATATAAATCCCAGGCAATCAGATCTCCTTTGTATTTGGTACGTACATATTTGCTGGCACGTTCAGTTCCAAAAGGCGTATCTTCCTTTATTGGCCAGTCGGCATTGCCATACACAGCAGCAGTGCTTACATAGACAACCTTTGAAATGCCATTTTCCAAGGCACTTTCCATGACATGACGAGTTCCTGTCACATTTACGTCATAGAAAACTCGATTATTGGAAAACCAAAAAATAAAACTACTGGCAAGATGAACCACCCAATCACACCCTTCCATGCCCTTTTGTAGAGAAGCTTTGTCAGCAACATCACCGATAAAGATATCAACGCCTGCCTCTTTCAAGAATTGGATATTGCTTTTCTCCCTGGTAAGACATAAAAGCTTATGTTCAGTTTGTAACAATTGCTTCACAAGGTATGAGCCAATAAATCCTGTACCACCAGTTATAAATATCTTCATTTTACATCTCCTCTAATAGACAACATTTTTTTCAACGCCTAACGGTAGCTCTCACCGGCTCGCGCCACGGGAGCACGTCCGGTGGAGGGACTTAGGTGGCCCGTGCTAGTCGACCTCACTTCCCGCTGCTGCTGCGCCGTGCTTGGACAGAACCACCGCATCCCGGCAGCCATGCCAGAATGTCAATCGTCGCTGGGCCAAGACAGGCGGCATCAGCTGTGGAAGCAGACCCTCTATCCCTCCCGTAGCGAGGTAGTCTGCAAAGCTATTGTGGTGCTCGCGTCCGCCCATTAGCTCAACGATGTGAAGCGCTGCTGCGTGTGCGTTCCTCGGGAGGGGCACGTGCGAATCAACAACGATCGCGTGGCGGGCAACGCGCAGTGATTCATCCAGCACCTTAAGACGCTGCTCAAGAGGGATTTCATGAAGGAGGAACAGGACTGTCGCGTAGTCATACTCTCCTGTGCTGATCGTGCTGAGACTCGTGGCGTCACCATACTCGTAGACAATGTCGTCGAACCTGCTGTGGGTTCGAGCATACTGCAGCATCCTGCGAGACAGCTCGATACCGACGACACGCCGAGTCTTGGTGGTTCGGAGACCATCGCAGAGCTCGCCTGTGCCGCAACCGATGTCCAGGACACTTGCCCCGTGAGGCACAAGATCGATGACTACTCGTCGTGCCTCCGCAAGCGGACGATCGAAGAAGGTGTGGTAGAACCACCCGTGGGACCACCTGCTTGCGTCCGGGCTTTCAATCGAGCGCGGAACTAACATTGCCACACGCCTCCATTCATCAGCCACCTAACAATACGCTTCAGCCGCGGGCTTCACTGGCGCGGACCCTGCCCACGCAGGGGCCGTGACAGGGAAGACTCCGACGGCTGCAATCGAGGTTTAGGCGATCAATGATTACTCTTCACCAAGTGCTTCGATATCCGCTAAATCTTTCATTCTACCGATAGCACGCTTATTCTTAATGAAATCATTTCGGCTGATAAAGAACACTGGAACTCCCCCATAGCTTCCTGAAACTCTTGATTTGACCACGTCATCCCATAAAACCCCGGTTAGAGATGTAATAATATCAACTCGAACCGGTGGGGTGCCGAGTTGAATCACCTTGTTGGATGAACTGAAGTCTTCTTCCGTCAGGTCCGATGATTTAAACCCGAACTCTTCTAGTGCTTCAAGAACATGGTGGGCATTTTCAGGATGGGCATAAATAAAGATATCAATATCACCGGTAAAACGAGGAGCTCCATGAAATGCTAATGCGTAGCCTCCAACTACTACATATTCAACTTTGTGCTTGTTGAACAACTCGAGCAATTCTTTGAAGTCGGGGTGTACTTCCATAGAACAACTCCCTTAATGTATCTACAGCCTCTAAACGTTCCTCGTGTGTTCTGCTTAACCAATACAACAAATCACGATTTTTCGCTTCTGGGTCTTCAAGGTTATGTTTGGCTACTATTCTTTCCATCGTACGTACATTCTACCATGCAACAAGTCACTTTAGAAGCACTAAATCGCCTAAAAATCGCAACGTTCAGCATCAGCTGCGGGATGGCCTGGCGCGGCTCTGGCTGAAAGCCAGAGGCGTTGCAGGCCTGCCGCTGCACCTGCCAGAGCCGTGACAGGGCAGAGCCGTCAGCTGCATGTGATGGAATGGACTCCTCCGACAATCGGCGTCATAATAGCGCCAGTATTAAACCATTTTTCAAAGGAGGAGTCCGAGATGGATACTACCACAATCGCCGTCGACATTGCAAAGTCTGTTTTTCAGGTCGCAGTCTGCCGGAGAACCGGTCATGTCTGCGAGAACCACCGTCTCTCAAGAGCTAAATTCAAACCTTTCTTTGCCCAACAACAACCAGCCACAGTCCTTATGGAAGCCTGCAGTTCTGCCCATCACTGGGCCAGGCAGCTCAAGGCCCTCGGTCACTTTGTTATCCTTCTCCCCCCTCATGCCGTTCGCCCTTATGTCCCCAGGAACAAGAACGACCGTACAGACGCAAAAGCACTCCTGGAAGCCTTCAGAAACAAGGATATCCATCCCGTCCCCGTAAAATCCGTCGACCAACACGTCATGATGACCCTGCATAGATACAGATCAGCATACATGGCACAAAGGATCGCGCGTATCAATGCCACCCGCGGCGTGCTTCGCGAGATCGGGATATTCATCCCCTTGGGAGCTGCTCGGCTGGTGCCTGCAGTCTATGATCTGACAGGTGATCCTGATAGTGCCGTTCCTCGCTCTCTGCGACCGATTCTTAACGAGGCCGGGGCTGAGATAACAGATCTCAAGGTTCGTATCCATGAGATCGAGCACCAGCTCTTGAGCCTGGCTAAGGATGATCCTCTCATCAGTCATCTGCGTACTATTCCAGGCATCGGATTGCTGAGTGCCACGGCGCTGATAGCTCATGTCGGTGACATCACCCGCTTTCCCACTGGCCGCCACTTCGCCAGCTATCTCGGCCTTACGCCCCGGGAACATTCCAGCGGCCTGCGAAGACTACTCGGCCGCATCTTCAAGCGGGGAGACTCTTATATCCGCATGCTACTGATACACGCCGCACAATCAGTCCTCTGGGCCTCCAAGAGATCAAAGAATCCTGACCGTATTCGTTCCTGGGCTCTTGAGATCGAACGCAGCAGAGGCCACAACAAAGCAGCCGTTGCCCTGGCTAACAAACTCGCTCGTATTGTATGGGCTGTATGGATCAACAACCACCGCTTCGAGTCTATAAAGGAGGTCGGATGAATTAACCTACCTTTGATTACGTAGAGGAATGAACAGGATGGCGCACCGGTCTGAACCGGCGCGAGGTGAAGCCGATAACTGTCGTGGCCATCAAGGTCGGGCTAAGCGACTGGCTCCTCGCGCGCGCGTTCCATCATGGCCCGGAGATAATTGTATTTTGTAAACGCCGGTTGAAAAATGTCCCAGTTGGCGGCTTAAAAAGGGCGGTTTAAAAGTGTACCATTCCTGGTATCTCTCGCAGTA
>JAFGHL010000091.1 GCA_016930155.1 Dehalococcoidia bacterium
CCGATGCTGCGTCCATCAGGCAGGAACCGGGAGAAACTGGCCCAGATCCAGAATGACCGGTACGGCCACACTCCCGCACCCCAGTCCAGCGTGCCCAGACATGTATCGGGGCTGATGGGATATGACTTCAGTTTTTTATCACCGCCATCCGTGGTTTCGTCCCACCCGTACTTGATGGCGCCTTTCGCAGGCATGCAGTTGACCTTGCGCGTGTAATAGAAACGCCTGTTCTCGTAAGGGAATACATTGACCACCGATTCATGCCCTTCCCTGAGCAACAACTCCACATCAGCCTTCAATCCTGATCCGCCGAAGTCGGGCCAGTTGATCTCCAGCCTGCGCCTGTTATCATCCGGTATATGAAAACGCACGTACATGCCGCCTTTTTCATAGAGGCAGTCGCCGGAAGTGCTGTTGCGAGGCAGCACGATCCCGCTGCCGAATGGAATGTTAAACGTCTGTTCCTGGTAACGCCCGGTGTTGAAATCCAGCACATAGGCGAAGACGGGACCCAGGTAGCCGACATGGCTGAGCGTAAAAGAGAAAAAATGCGTGGGCGTGGTGATGCCGAAGTACTGCCAGCGCTTGATGCGCAGAGGCTGTAGAAACTTGAGCGCGTAGATATTGACATTCTCCAGGTTGGCATCCAACAGCGGCTGCCGCGCCCAGCCGTAATCGATAAGTTTTCCCTGCTTATCCAGTAAAGGACCACTTTTTGTTATCTCTTTCATCTCTCGACCTCCTGCTATCTTCCTCAAGATATGTCATTATCGCTTTTTCACATGCTCCGCCCTGCGCACCATGGCGCCGATGCACCTGATGGCATTATCGGGCATGACGTAGGTGGGTATGCCGTCCATGGCCGCCAGTATCAGGCCGTCCATCTGGTCGGGTGGATTGGCGGGTATCAGTACTATGGGCTTATTCAGTCGGTCGCGCAGCTCCACCAGCTTCCGGCGGAACCAGGCGTCGTTCAAGAATGCGTAGGTGATCACCAGGCAGCTGTCCACATGCGGCATGATCATCTCCAGACAATCGACATATACCTTTGCAGCGCCCCCGATAGGCGCCCAGACAAGGTCCACCGGATTCTTACGGTTGTTGGACGGCGGCACCTTATCCTTGAGATATTCCGCCAGTTTACGCTGGAGGTCCTCGGGAAACTGCAGGATATTGAGTTCTTCCCTGGCGCAGGCGTCCGACGAGGACACCGCCCCACCGCCGGCTTCGATCAGCAAACCGATATCCCTACCCGGCGGCAGAACGGGGCAACTGAAAGCCACGGCCAGGTCGATGAGGTGCTCCATACCGTAGGCAGGTACAATCCCCGTCTGAGAGCACATTGCCTGGAAAACCTGGTAGCTGCCGGCCAGCGAGCCGGTGTGAGAAGCAGCGGACCTGGCTCCCGCTTCCGAACTGCCGCCCTTCCAAACTATGACGGGCTTATGCGGGCAGATGTCCTGTGCCAGCTTTAAAAAGCGATGTGGATTTTTCAGCCCTTCAACATATGCTGCAATGACCTTTGTGTCAGGATCATTCCCCCAGTATGCTATTAAATCCTCAACGGTGAGATCGCTCTGGTTGCCGATGCTGATGATGCCGCTGAAACGCAGACCCCGTGCGCTGCCCAGACGAAGCATGATCTCGGCCACCCAGCCGCTCTGGCCAACGAAGCCAATTCCACCCGGATCGAGCGGCATCCTGGCATAGGGGACGACCGTATTCACACGTCCCCGCGAGGTAAAAACGCCCATGCAGTTGGGGCCTATCACCCTGACACCACCCTCACGTGCGATGGCTATCATCCTCTTCTCAGCCTCCCTGCCTTCATCTCCCATCTCGCTGAATCCCACCGAATGAACCACAGCAAATTTCACACTCTTGCGCGCGCAGTCCTCCATAGCCTCAGGAATGAAGCGGGCCGGTATGGCCAGCACAGCCAGGTCAACTTCCCCGGGTATGGAGGAAACATCCGGGAAGCATTTGAGCCCCATGATATCGTTCTCTTTGCGGTTGATGGGGTAAATGACGCCGGCATAGCTGTCCTTGAGCATGCTGTTGATAAACATGCCGCCGGATTTCCATTCGTCCTTCGAGGCTCCCACTATAGCCACCGAACGAGGCTCAAAAAGGTACTTCAAGTCTGGCGCAGCGAAACCGGTCATCGGATGCCTCCTGTATTTATCAGTGAACCGGGACCCCGGCATGTATCGCCGACAAAACGGCTGTGGGGCTAATTATCGTACTGCGCTTCGCCCTGTGTCAAAGCCTTGAACAATGTGCTATATTACTATCACCGCACACGGTGGTAGAGGTCATTCTTAATAGAGGAGGAATATCATGGCATATGAGACTATTACTTATCAGGTCAGCGCAGGCATAGGCAGGATCACCTTCAACCGTCCGCAGGTTATGAACGCCCTCACGCCTGACATGCTGAAAGAGATAACGTCAGCCGTGCTCGAAGCAGGCAAGGACCGTGATGTAAAGGTCATCGTCCTGACCGGCGCCGGCCGGGCCTTCTGCGCCGGTGTCGACCTCAAAGGCATGGGCGATGCCAAGCTGGTCAACGGCAAGGTCGGCGACTTCCTCGACGTTCCCGCCAGAGATCTGATAGATGCTATACGGTCAGTTCCCAAGGCGGTTATTAACCTGACCAACGGCTTCTGCTTCACAGGCGCGCTTGAGATCATGCTGGCCTGCGACATAGTAATAGCCTCTGAGGACGCCAAGATCGGCGATACGCATGCCAAGTGGGGACTGCGGCCTACCTGGGGTATGAGCGCGCGTCTGCCGCGCAGAATCGGCTATCTCAAAGCCAAGGAGATGTCTTTCACGGCCGAGGCAATTTCAGCCAGAGAGGCCGAGCGTATCGGGCTTATCAATCTGGCGGTGCCGGGTGATAAGCTGGAAGAGGCCCTGCAGACCATGGCCAAAAAGATAATGGGCAATAGTCCCCAGTCCATCGCAGCCTACAAGAAGCTCTACAATTCCAACGAGAATATGACGCTGGATAAAAGCCTTAAACTGGAATTCAGCAGCGATTTCGAGATCACAGACAGTCTGGACCGGATCATGAAGTTTATTAAATAGCAGGAACGTAGGGGCGAGTTTTCAAACCCGCCCGCATCGGGCGCACCTGAAGGTACGCCCCTACAATCGATTTATATTATCTTGACGTACAGTTGAAACAAATATAAACTTAGCGCAAGCGCAACCAGGGGAGGTAAAACCATGTCTTCTGCGAGCAAGCATCACGGCTGGTGGACTGCAATAATCATCTGCGTCGTCATCCTTCTCATTATTATCACACCTCTTTCACTTTACGCTACGGCAAATGTCGAGACAAAGGATCTCGACGATGCGGCCCGCGCTCAGGCGGGCGGCTCATACGTCAAGCTCCCTGAAGGAGTAACACACTACGAGTTGACAGGGCCCGAGGACGGCCAGGTTGTCGTATTAATACACGGCGCCACCATACCCATGTACCTGTGGGACGAGCAGGTTGAGGCGCTCGCCAAAGCCGGCTACCGGGTGCTGCGCTATGACATGTACGGGAGGGGCTACTCGGACAGGCCGGATGGGGACTACAGCCAGGCGTTCTTCCGCAAACAGCTTCTGGACCTGCTGGATGCGCTCAAGTTAAAGCAGCCGGTGGACATTGTGGGCGTCTCGATGGGCGGCGCCATGGCGGTGGATTTCACAGCCGGCTACCCCGACCGGGTCAAGGACCTGGTGCTGATTGCACCGATGATCAACTCGCTCAAGAACGACACCAACTTCAAGTTGATGAGGATACCCTTGCTGGGAGAGTTTCTCACACGGCTGATAGCGGTCAAGGTCATGTCGGACCGCGCAGCCGAACTCATGCAGAAATCGCCTAAAGCTGCTGAGTACGCCAAACAGTTCAACGACCAGACCCGGTTCAAGGGCTTCGAGAGGGCATCGCTGGCAGCGGCCCGCAGCGATGCCTGGGCTGACTACACGGCCGACTACGAAAAGGTCGGCCGGCAGGACCACAGGATCCTGCTGATCTGGGGCACCCAGGATAACGACATCTCGCCTGAAATGGTGCAGGCCATGCAAAAGGCGCTGCCCAATGTTGAATTCAAGCAGCTTGACGGTGTCGGACATGATCCCCAGGTGGAAGTGCCCGACCAGGTCAACAGCCTGATACTGGACTTTTTAAAGCAGCAATAATATAAAGGAGGTCCTAAATGACTGAAAAGAAATTCAAGTACCTGAGCAAGGAGTGGGCGGATGAGGTCGCCAGGAGATGCAAGAAAACCCTTACACCCGAGAAAATGAAGAACATCACATCATCGATGATTACCATCTATAACAAGTGCCCGGACGGCAAGACCAGGGCCGTTTATTACAAGCTGGTGAAGGGGGTAGTTGAAACAGTCTCCATCGTGGAAGGCAAACTGCCCCAGGCCGAGTTTTCCATCACGTCCGATTATGAAGTCTTCGCAAAAATCTCGCGGGCGGAGCTCAAGGCACGCGCCGCGCTCATGTCCGGCAAGATGCTGCTCAAAGGTAACCTGGTCAAGGCGCTGACCCTGTCTCCCACCGTCGACCGGTTGAACGAGGTCATTGCCACCGTTCCAACGGAGTATTAAAAGCTGGAGGACTAGAATGCCGAAAAAGATACTGGCCAAGGATGATCCTTATTTCATAGATAATCCCAAGAGAGTCAAGGCCGTCCAGAAGGAGATGGCCAAACTGGGCATCGACGTTTACCTGGGCTCGCGCCTGCGCACCATGTCATGGATACTCGACGCCTTCTGTCCCTGGCGCACCTATGTCGTTATCCCGCCCGAGGGGCTGCCCACGGCTGTCACATTCGTCATCGACGCCGCGCGCGTGGCTGACGAGTCCTGGCTGGACGAAGACCATGTCATCGGCTACGGTCCGATGGGAGGGCAGGACCAGGTGGCCCTGCTGAGCATGCTGATGAAACCTTACCTGAAGGGTGGAAAGGGCGTCATCGGCATGGAGACCGGCATGGGCAACTACCTGCCTGAGGGTCACCTGACCCTTTTCGAGTTCGTTATGCTCAAGGCTGCTCTGCCCAAAGCCACTTTCAAGAACGCCCACGATATAATCGACCGGCTCTCTCTCATCAAGGACGAAGGCACCATCAACCGCTTCCGCGAGGCTTCACGTATAGTCGACGTCGGGCATAAGGCCGTTTATAACGAGATAAAAAACGGCGGCTTTCAAAAAATGACCGAGACCGAGATAGCAGGGCTGGCCGCTTACGCCATGCGCAAGGCAGGCAGCGAGTGGGAATGGTCCTTCACGGGCGGCAACGAGATCGCCTCCGGCTACAGGTCCGGCCTCGCCGCGGGCGCCTGCACACCCGCCAGCAGAAGGAAGCTCAAGGCGGGAGACCCCCTGATGGTGGACCTGCACGCCATGTACAGACTGGGCCTGGGCGACCATTCGCATAACTATTTCCTGGACAAGGCCACCAAGCGCCAGCTATGGCACGCCAAGAATTTCGTGAACCTCATGAAGCAGGTGCTTATCACCTACAAGGCAGGCATCACACCCACCAGACTGGCCGATGAGATGCTGGCCTTCGCGGAGGAGAGGGGTTTCCAGGATTACCTGGTACCCGGATTCGAGCACGGAATCGGCATGATGGGTGACGAATGGCGCATCGGCCTCAACGACGGTCCCTTCCAGTACTGGACCAACCCCGAGCATGTTTACAAGAAGAACGAGATGCTTATCTGCGCCGTTCAGTACGCCTGCCCCGAGGAGAACATCGGCTTCCGCTACGAAAATCCCATACTGATAAAAGAGAAGAACTGCGAGGCCATGTCCAGGTTCCCGCTGAGCATCAATATCGTTTAGGACGATACAATTAAAAAGGTCATTGCGAGGAACCGCAGGTGACGAAGCAATCCTGTGCGTGATAATACCACACCGGATTGCCACGCCCTTCGGGCTCGCAATGACCTTCCCTGAGTTATTTGAATTCGCTGCGGCCTAAAACCGTAAGGATGATGGCCAGCACACCGATGGCAAAACCCCAGAAAAAGAACATGAAGCTGCAAAAGAATGCTGCGATCGAGCCGGTCAGAGCGAAGCCCCAAGACTTTTTAACGATATTTGCAACGCCGCCCGCAACGGCCAGGATAGCCAGTATGATGATGGGGATGGAGATACTGAATAGAACAGTGGATATCCATGGCGGAATATCAGGTATAACACTGGTTATCCCTCCCGCAATAAAAAGGGCGATCACGACGCACAGTGCCCACACGCCGGCGATTATATCCAGGATGCCTGCCGTGGTTGACAGCCATTTACTCTCCATTGATTCACCTCCTGCCTTTTAATCTGTATAGACTATTAATATTATAGCCGCAATCATCGGCCGTTACTTCTTTTTCCTGAACGGTGAGCAAAGTTCCTCGTCCTTTCTCAGTTCGACTATCCTGTCGCGCAATAAAGCTGCCCTCTCGAACTCCAGATTTTTAGCCGCTTTTTTCATTTGAGTTTCAAGGTCCTTTATCAATCTGGCGACCTCATCGGGCGGCACGTGTCCGGCATCGTATTTCCCTCTCTGCTCGGCCACTGCTTTTACCCGCTCGGTGATGTCCCTGACCGCCTTCTTGATGCCCTGTGGTGTTACGCCGTGTTCCTTATTGAAATTCTCCTGTATCCTGCGCCGGCGGTAGACTTCCTCGATGGCGCTGCTCATGGATCCGGTCAGTTTATCGGCATACAGGATCACGTGCCCGTCGACATGTCTGGCCGCCCTGCCCATGGTCTGTATCAGCGCATCTCTTGACCTTAAATATCCTTCCTTATCCGCATCGAGTATAGCCACCAGGCTGACCTCAGGTAAGTCGAGGCCCTCGCGCAGCAGGTTGATGCCTACCACCACGTCGTAAACTCCCAGGCGCAGGTCGCGCAGGATCTCTACGCGCTCAAGCGTATCGACCTCCGAATGCAGGTAATGCGTTTTTACATCCATCTCCTTGAGGTAATCGGCCAGCTCCTCGGCCATTTTCTTGGTGAGCGTTGTCACCAGACAGCGCTCACTTTTGCCCACGCGCGCCTTTATCTCATGGATCAGGTCATCGATTTGCCCTTTAGTGGGCTTGATCTCAATGGTTGGCTCCAGCAGTCCCGTCGGCCTGACCAGTTGCTCCACCACCTGCTGGCTGTTGGCATGCTCGTACGGCCCGGGAGTGGCCGAAACGTATACAGCCTGCTTGATCAGCTTCTCGAACTCCGGGAAGTTGAGGGGACGGTTATCCAGCGCCGAGGGAAGCCGGAAACCGTAGTCGATCAGGGTTTTCTTGCGGCTCATGTCACCACCGTACATGCCGCGCACCTGCGGCAGGGTCATATGCGACTCGTCCACGAACAATATGAAATCCTCGGGAAAATAGTTGATCAGCGTCCAGGGAGCGCTGCCCGGCGGACGGCGCTGGAGATGACGTGAATAATTTTCGACACCGCTGCAGTAACCCAGCTGCGTGAGCATCTCGATATCGTAGTTGGTGCGCTGCTCGATGCGGGCCGCTTCCAGCAGCTTGCCCTGCCGGTTGAACTCCGCCACCCTCTCAACCATCTCGGCTCTGATATCCGCTATGGCCTGCTCCAGCCTGCCGGGCGAGACCACGAAATGCTTAGCAGGGAAAATATCCACCGATTCTTTCTCGGCCAGCAGCTCCCCGGTCAGGCTGTCCACCTCCATAATCCGTTCCACCGTATCACCCCAGAACTCAATGCGAATGGCGAGCTCCTCATAGGAAGGGAGTATCTCGAGTGTGTCGCCTCTAATACGGAACCTGCCACGCTGGAAGTCCATATCGTTTCTCTCGTACTGCATATTGACGAATTTCCGCACCAGCTTATTCCGCTCGATCTTTTGTCCTTTGGCAACATTGACCACGAAGCTCTGGTATTCCTCGGGCTCCCCCAGCGAGTATATGCAGGACACCGAGGCCACGATCAGGACATCGCGCCTGGTTAACAGCGCCCGGGTGGCCGCGTGGCGCAGCTTGTCGATCTCGTCATTGACATCGGTGTCTTTCTCGATATAGGTATCGGTCCTGGGTATGTAAGCTTCGGGCTGATAGTAGTCGTAATAGCTGACAAAGTATTCGACTGCGTTTTCAGGGAAGAACTCCTTGAATTCGGTGGCGAGCTGGGCGGCCAGGGTCTTGTTGTGGCACATCACCAGCGTCGGCCGCTGCAGCCTGGCCACAACATTGGCCATGGTGTAGGTCTTGCCGCTTCCGGTGACGCCCAGCAGAGTCTGGTGCCTGTGGCCGGATTTCACACCGCTCACCAGCGCATCCACAGCCTGCGGCTGGTCGCCCGTCATGCCGAAGTCGGAGACGATTTTAAATGGGGGCATGGTTATCTATTTCTTGGCCAGCTGCTGCAGCGCCTGTCGGACGCGCTCTTCCACGCTCATATCCTCCTTCTGAGGAACGGCGCTCAACGCCTGCGAGGCCTCCCTGATGGAATACCCCAGCCCGGTGAGCGCGGCCACGGCGTCGCTGTCGGAGTCCGTCACCGCCGCCATCACATCACCCTCCCATCCCTTCTCAAGCTTACCCTTCAGATCAAGTATGACACGCGCGGCCGTTTTCTTGCCTATGCCCGGTACCTGGCTGAGCAGATCGGCGTTCCCGCCGATGATGGCGGCCGCGATCTGATCGGCGCTGAGTGCAGTCAACAGCGCCAGCGCAACCTTGGGACCGATGCCGCTGACCGTAATCAGTTGCTCAAACAGCACCAGCTCCTGCCCGGAGGAGAAACCATAGAGCGCCATTATGTCCTCTCGCACGTAAAGATGCGTATACAGCATAATCGCGCTGCCGGGGTGGCCCAGCTTGCTTATTGTGGATCCAGGCACATTGATCTGCAGGCTGAGCGGGCCTGCCTTGACGATCACGGCGCCGGCGCCACGGCTGACGAGTGTTCCCTCTACTGCGGCGATCATATCTTCACTCCTGGTATCCCCGTTTGAGCACCCGGTTGAGATGGCCCTGGTTAAGATGGCAGATGGCTACGGCCAGAGCGTCGGCGGCATCGCTGGCCTCGGGCAGATCGCTGACACCCAGCTGTAATTTTACCACCTGCCGCACCTGGTCTTTGCCGCTCCTGCCGTAGCTGGTCACGAGCTGCTTGACCTGGGTGGGCATATAGCGCGAAACGGGCAATTTCGCCTGCGCCGCCGCCAGTATGGCAACGGCCTGCGCCCGGCCAATGGCCAGGGCGGAGCGCGCGTTGCCGGCTACAAAAGGCTCCTCTACGGCCGCCTCGGAAGGCCGGAATTCGGCGATGACTTTGAGTAGTCCCTCGTAGAGAAGGCACAGCCTTTGCTCAACCGGCAACTTCTGCGGTGCGGAAATTACACCGCAGCCGACCATAGTTATACGGTTCCCGTCCTGCTCTTCGACAATCCCAAAGCCCATATTAAGCGTGCCGGGATCGATGCCCAAAACTCGCAATATTCACATCCCAACCTTATCTCGGAGGATGGCAGACCGGGCAAGGATGGTAGCCGGCGGCCTGAGCCTGGTTGACGGTACTAAACCATATTCTGGACGACATGGGTATATGCTGGGCTATGCTGCATGATGGATAGTGATACTCGCGGGTATACGTGCTGGCCAACCAGTTATTAGCAGGCGTACCGGATGGCCCAACCACCAGTTGTGTGGAGGCGGTCACCGTACCGACGGCATTGCCGGCGGTTATAACATAAACCGTGGTGCTGTTGGGAGATACGCTGCGCGATCCGGACGGACTTACAGGCCCGATACCATGATTGATGCTTACATTGGAAGCGTTGGCGGTATCCCAGCTCAATACAGCCGTCCCCGCCGGTGAGATGGCGCCGGGGTTCACATAGATATGCGCAACCGGCAGAGGGCCTGACGGTGCGGGCGACGTCGTTGTTGTGGTTGTGGTGGATACGCTCTCCACCGTGACGGTGGTTGATGCGGTAATGGTTCCCGAGGCATTGACTGCGGTTAACGTGTAAGTGGTAGTGGCAGCAGGCGTTACAGTTGAGCTGCCGGCGGCGGAGACCGAGCCTATACCCTGGTCGATGATCAACGCGGTTGCGTTGGATACACTCCAGCTGAGAACAGAGGAGCTACCCGACGAAACCGTCGTAGGGCTGGCTGTAAATGAGTTTACCGTGGGAGCGCTACCCCCGAACGGCCAGCTGATACACGACGCCAGCAAAAGCGGCAGAGGCAGAATAAGAGCCATGAGCAAGTAAGAGAATTTACCCTTCATAATCCTGAACTACCCTCCTGTATAATAATCTCAGTAATATAACAGCGAAAAGCGCATTAAAGTTTATCTGCGCCGGTAACACCGCCAACAAAAGACCTATACTTCGGCTTTCAATTTTTCGATCAGCGCATCGCTGTAATCGAGATTGGAAAACACACGCTGGACATCATCCAGCTCCTCCAGCTTCTCCAGCAGCTTCACCGTCTGCAGGGATTCCTTCTCCGGCAGGGAAACGGTGGTCCTGGGCAGCATGGTCACCTCGGCGGAGACGGGTTTGCGTCGTTTCTCGACGGCCAGTTTAACATTCTCAAATTCTTTAGGGTCGGTATATATCTCGAGCAGCGACCTATCTTCTTTGGCATCTTTGGCGCCGGCATCTATGGCGTAGAGAGCCAGTTCATCGGCATCGATACCTGTCGTATCCACGGTTATGACGCCCGTATTCTCGAACATCCAGGAGACGCTGCCGTTCTCCCCCAGGTTTCCATTGTATTTCACGAATGTGCTTCTTATCTCTGAGACCGTGCGGTTGCGGTTGTCCGTCATAGCTTCGAGAAGGATGGCCACACCGGCTGGACCGTACCCTTCCATTACCATCTCGGTAAAAGTAGTACCCTCCGCCGCCCCGCTACCCTTCTTGACGGCATTCTCGATATTATCCTTGGGCATATTATTGTCGCGCGCTTTTTGAATGGCCAGCCGCAGGCGGAAATTGCCTTCAGGATTCGGGCCGCCCTGCCTGGTAGCGATGATGATCTCGCGCGTGAGCTTGGTAAACATAGCCCCCCGCCGGGAATCGGCCACACCCTTCTGCCTCTTAATCTGCGCCCACTTTGAATGTCCGGACATATTTACCCCTCGCAGAACATATTTCCTTTGTGTATTAAGAATAAAACATATTACAATCATTGTGCAACAGGAAAATCCGCTGTTTTCACAGGCCGGCGCGACGGCATGTTATAATTCGAAATCTTATTCAGGGTGGCCATGGGGCAGGCGTGAAAAATCAGAGTCACTTATTGAAAGCAACGGTCGAAAGCTATATGCGTCGGGTGCCGATGGTGCATGAGCACTGCGACCGCTGTCTTAAAAGCGCCCGCTGGCACGGCAGCGCACTGCTGATGGTGATCGACGCCGCCTTTGATTCGATCGGCCTGAACTACTTTCAATCGGTGGTTCCCAGAGTCGAACTCTTTCGCCGGAATTACGTCGAAACAGGCCTCATCAGCACGCTGGAGGACCTTGTAACAGCCGATGTGAACGAGCTTCAGGCCATATGGAAAAATGCTCGGTCCTGGCATGTCGCCGGGAAGATTGCAGCCCATTTACTGGCCGTACAGGTTCGCAACAGGCTGGGCAACCTTGATGCGCTGATCCACTGGGCGAGGCATGCGCCGCTGGAAAGCTGGAAATCCGATCCCGTGGGAAGCATCAGCGGCGTGGGCATCAACACCTACCAGTACCTGCGGATGATGGGCGGAGTAGACACCGTCATGCCGGATAAAATCGTTAAAAAGGTAATCTATGAGATACTTGATACCGCCGGCGTGGAACGTCCCGACGGCGACCTGGAATTTATCAGGATGGTGGAAAAGCTGGCACCTCAGACCGGATACCGGGCAATCGAGCTCTGCTGGATGACCTGGCTGGTACAGTCCGAAGCCGGCTTGAGCCGTACCGAAAAATACGCGGAACTGCTGCCCAAAATATGAGCGACGAAGATAGAAAAGCTGAAACCCGCTTGCCGGAAGATACCACTCTGCCGGGATCCGGTTCCTGGAATAAGGACCGGTTTCTGCAGCTTGGCTCTCTGGTGCTGGTTGTGGCGCTTGTCGTAATTATCATCTGGCAGCGGGAGAATATAGCTTCCTTTGCTTTATGGCTGGCCAAATATCCCGGCCTTAAATATATCGGTATCTTTGTTATCTCTGCGGCCGCCTCCGCAACGCTGGTGATACCCATACCGGGGCTTGCCATGACATCGCTCATCGGGACACTGTCGGTCAATCCGTGGGACCCGCTCTGGATCGGTGTAGCCTCCGGCCTGGGCGCCACACTGGGCGAAATCACCGGCTATTTATTAGGATACAGCGGCAGGATGGCCATAGCCGATACAGCGACATACGAAAAAGTAGTGGGATGGATGAAGAAGTGGGGCAGTCTGACGATCTTTATACTCTCTCTGCTGCCGAATCCGCTGTTCGACATTGCGGGACTGGCGGCTGGCGCATTAAAATATCCTCTGTGGAAATTCCTGCTGGTGGGCGCGGCCGGGAGGTTACCCAAGCATATCCTCTTCTCATACCTGGGCTACTGGGGCATCCATGTGTTTCCAACCTGATGAAAGAGCCGATTTAATCGGATTCAAAGATATATCATAAATAAAATACGGAGGAGGCAGGATGAGCAACAACATCGGGCGCTGGCTGGACGATAATGTCAGGAAGTACGGAGAGTACAGGCAGTTCATTTTCCTGGGGCCGGAGGGCGAGAAATCGTGGACCAACAAGCAGATACTGGACCATGCCCGTGCGCTGGCGGCGGGCCTGCGCGGGGCCGGCATCAAGAAGGGCGACATCATAGGTTCCGTCATCAGCAACATACCCGAGATACCGGAGATCATGAACGGCGTCAACAGGATGGGCGCGGTTTACTTGCCCATCATCTACATGCTGACGCCGGCCGAGATCCATTACATACTGGAGGACTCCGCCTGTAAAGTGGTCATCACCGAAGATGTACTGCTTCCCAAGGTGCGCGAAGCGGCTGCGGGTCTGAAGACTATCGAACGGATAATCCTGATAGGTAAGGAAACGGCTCCGGATATAGTGCCCTACAGCGGCCTGATCAAGAAAGCGGGGAATGCCGACATCACCGATGTCGATAAAGATGACATGGCCATTCTTATGTATACCTCGGGCACTACCGGATTCCCCAAGGGCGTGATGCTGACCCATTATAATCTCGAATCCCAGATGAAGACCGGCACCTCGGTATGGGGCGGCAACCACCTCGAGCCGCTATTGACTACCATACCCATGAACCATATCTACGGCGTCCTCAGCTGCCTGGAAGGTTATTTCTCCGGGTTCGTAAATGTGCTGATGCCGCCTTTCGACCCGAGGAAGGTGCTGGACGCGCTGAAAGAATATCAGGTCAAAGCCATACCGGTCGTCCCCACCATGCTGATATTCATGATGATGGTGGCGGACCCCGAGAAGGACGACCTTTCGTTCATAGACCTGCTGATCTGCTCGGGCGGACCGCTTTCCATGGAAACGCTCAAGCAGTCCGAGGCGGTTTTTCACAAGCAGATAACACAGGGCTACGGATGCACCGAGGTTGGCGGCTCGATCGCCAGGCAGCGCAGGGACTGGCCGCGCAAACCAGGTAGCGTGGGATTCCCCATGCCCGGCCTGGCTCTCAAGATCGTGGATGACGATGACAAAGAGGTGCCTCGCGGCTCCGATGGCGAGATAATCTGCAAAGGTCCGGTGGTAACCAGAGGATATCTCAATAAACCGAAGGAAACGGCCGAGTCCATTAAAAACGGCTGGCTGCATACGGGGGACCTGGGCCGGATCGATGAAGACGGTGAACTGTACATCACGGGCAGGAAGAAAGACCTCATCATCAAGGGTGGCGAGAATATAGATCCGGGTGTAGCGGAGGGTTGGCTGTTCAAGCATCCGGCCGTGCTGGAGTGCGCCGTTATCGCCATACCGGACGCAACTTACGGGGAAAATGTGGGGGCGGCAGTGGTCCTCAAGCCCGGTCAGCAGGCGACGGAAGAGGAGCTGATCAAATACCTGGGCGAGCACCTGCATCACTTCGTTGTCCCGGCCCGCATATTCTTTATGCCGTCGCTGCCCAAGACCGGCCTGGGCAAGATACTCAAACGGGAGATACGCCGCATAATCAAAGAGCAGATGCAGGCATGATATAATCCAGTGCGACAACGGGATAAACGGAGGCGGATAACCCGGAACTTGTAAATCAGTACAACCTCAGGCTGGTATTCACGGCCCTGGAGAGATATATCGAAGGATATAACACACCATAGGGATAGTTGATATGAAAAAACAACGCTTATTAAGATTTCTGTGCCGGGCCGGCGCAGTCATAGCCGGATTGATCCTCATCCTGGGAATAACCTATCTGGCGCTGCCCAAAGGGCCAAGGGAGACGATGACATTTAACGATACACATAAAGTGGACCGTCCGGCTGCCATCTCATATAACTTCATGGCGGCCACGGGCACGCCGTGGGCCACGCAGGCTGCGCTGGATGTTATGGAGGACGGCGGCAACGCCGTGGACGGCGCCGTAGCAGCTTTGCTGGCGCTTAACGTAACGTACGGCGAGGCGGCCTCCTTCCCGGGAGTTGCGCCGATCCTGATATATGATGCGGAGACGAAGACGGTGGAGAGCTACACGGGCGCCGGGACCGCCCCAGCCAGGGCCACCATCGAGCTGTTCACCTCGCGCGGATGGAAGACCGTGCCCAAGATGGACATCTGGTCGCAGCTCCTGCCCGCCTCGCCCGACGTCATCGTCTCCATACTGGATAAATACGGCACGAAATCTTTCACGGAATTAAGCGCCCCGGCCATCAAGCTGGCGCGCGACGGTTTCCCGGTGCACGATACCATGCTCAAGAACCTCAACCTCAGCCTGGTCGAGCGCCTCGGCTTCACAGTACTCATGCCGTACAACTCGCAGGTGTACCTGGGCGCCCAATGGTGGCGGCCACTTCACCACGGCGAGATATTCCGACGGCCGGACCTGGCGGACACCTTCGAACTCATGGCCAGAGCCGAGCAGGAGGTCCTGGCAAGGGGCGGCACTCGCCAGCAGGCGCTGACGGCAGTGCGCGATACCTTCTACAAAGGTGAGATAGCCGAGAAAATCGTTGCCTTTCACAGGGAGAAGGGAGGACTCTTCACCACCGAAGACCTGGCAAACTACAGCGGACACTGGGAGAAGCCGCTGCAGGGCCGCTTCGGCCCATATACAATCTACGCCAACCAGACATGGAACCAGAGCGCTGTGACACCCATGGTCCTGCAGATACTGGAAGGGATAGACCTTAAAAGCATGAGGCATAACTCGCCTCAATACGTCCATACAGTACTACAGGCTATTGAATTAGCCATGGCGGACCGCGAAGCATATTTCGGAGACCCGGAATTCGTAAAGGTGCCTTCCACGGGACTGCTCGATCCGCGTTACGCGCAGGAGCGACGGCTGCTGATGACGCCGGATGCGGCGTTCGGAAAGATGCCGCCGGCCGGCGATCCCTGGAAATACCAGGGCGAAGCAGCCCCATCGAGCCTTTCCCAGCCGGCCGATACAACCGCCCTGGACAACTCCGGCCTTCAATTCGGCAAGGACACCAGCTATATCTGCGTGGTAGACTCCCAGGGCAACGCCGTCTC
>JAFGHL010000001.1 GCA_016930155.1 Dehalococcoidia bacterium
CTGCCGGGCATCGAGCGGCCAGCCATTTGCGTGATGGTCCCGGTCGGCGCGGGTGGGCCTTTTCTGCTGCTGGATGCTGGCGCCAATGCCGACTGCCAGCCGCGCTTCCTGGTGCAGTTTGCCCATTTGGGATCTGCCTTCGCACGGCAGTACCTGGACATCGGTAACCCGCGCATCGGCCTGCTGAACAATGGCGAGGAGGAGGTGAAGGGCAGCAGCCTGACCAAGGAGACCTACCAACTGCTCAGGAAGACGGAACTGGACTTCATCGGCAATATCGAAGGTCAGGATATTTTCAAGGACCGGGCTGACGTGCTGGTCACGGACGGCTTTACCGGCAACATAGTGCTTAAGACGATGGAGGGCTTCGGCGACCTCCTGCAAAACCTGCTTGCGCTGAAAAAAGAGGCTACGGAAACAGGGGTCGGCAACGGGCAATTCAGTTCGCTGGTCAGGCGTATGGATTTCAGTGAATATGGAGGCTCCTGCCTGCTGGGGTTAAAAGGCAATATTATCATCTGTCACGGCCGCAGCAAGGCGCGTGCCATCAAGAACGCCATCCACTTTGCAGCGCAGGCTGCAGCTAAGGACATGACGGAAGCCATCATGCGAGAGATGAGATCGGAAACGACCAGTATTTAAGAGAGTGAAATCGTATTAATATGGAAGAAAAACGGCGCGTTGTAATTACAGGCATGGGTATGATCACCCCCCTCGGAACCGGTGTAGAGAAAAACTGGGATGCAGTCTGCAAAGGCCGTTCCGGCATCGGCCCCCTTACCAGGTTCGACGCCGGACACCTGCGCTGCCAGGTTGCCGGCGAGATCAAGGACTTTGTATCGCTGGATTACCTAGACAGCAAGTTTGTTCGCAGGTTCGACCCCTTCTTCCAGTACACTGTTGCCTCGGCCAGGATGGCCTTTGAGGATGCCGGGCTGAAGAAGGACACGACGGACATGTACCGTATGGGTGTCATCATCGGCACCTCGGTAGGCGCTCATACTTATTTTAAATCGGTCTACAGTCCCAATGGGTCCGGGCCCGCCAAAGTGCCTCCGTTCTTCATCATGAACGCTGCCGGCAACATGGTGGCGGCAGTCACGGCCATCGAGTTCGGCTGCCGCGGTCCGCACCACTGCGTCATGGACGCCTGCGCCTCAGGTTCCAGCGCCATTGGCATGGGCTGCCGGGCTATCCAGCATAACGAAGCCGATGTTATGCTGGTAGGGGCTTCCGAATCCCCGCTGGTGGAGCCACTGATCGCCTCACTGGATGCCTTGGGAGCACTGTCGACCGGAAGGAACAAGGAGCCTCACAAGGCCAGCCGCCCCTTCGACCGCCAGCGCGACGGTTTCGTATCGGGAGAGGGTAGCGGAGTGCTGGTCATAGAATCGCTGGAGCATGCTCTGGAGCGGGGCGCTGACATCTACGGCGAGATCGCCGGGTTCGGCAACAACTGCGACGCCTATCACTATTCAGCGCCTAATGGAGAGACGCAGGCTGACTGCATTAGGCTGGCCATGCAGGATGCAGCAATCTCTGCCGCTGAGGTAGACTATATCAACGCGCACGGCACTTCCACGATATTAAGCGATGCCGGGGAAACAACAGCTATTAAAGCCGCACTAGGCGAACATGCCGCCCGGGTGCCGGTAAGCTCAACCAAATCGGCCACCGGGCACCTGTGGGGAGCAGCTGGAGCGGTGGAAGCCATTTTTACCCTACTTACTATTCGGAACGGCATCATACCGCCCACTATAAACTACGATGTACCCGATCCCGTCTGCGACTTGGACTACGTTCCTAATACAGCACGTAAAGCCGATGTAAAGACCGCCATGTCCAACTCTTTCGGCTTCGGTGGCATCAACAGTGCACTGGTCTTCAAAAAGTACGAGGCACGTCCGGCATCTGCATCTTGAATGTCAGTACATAGTTCCTGCATATAATTTTTAATGCATATTTGCCGGGCTGGTAATGCACACGATCAGGTTGAACCTGCTTTTATCATAAAACCGGGCCGCCGTCCGTCCGCTTTATTGCCGTCTATGCGCCGTGTTTGATATTATGCAATCAACTTCTCGTCATGGGGTACTTTTAGTGGAAAAAGACGTTATAACGAGGGAGGAACGCGGCAAGATTCTTTTACTGGAAGTAGACTTGGATTATGCGGAGACGCTCATCGGCAGAAGGGTCATCTACCTAGGCATACCGATTTTTAAAACACAACCCTATTCGCCACCCCCAGGCCAGACCGATGAATACCAGGCAATAAGAAGATGGTATCGGCAAAACATACAGGTCTCAGGAGGTATCTTCATTGTCCACAGAAAGGACCTGCAAAGATCTCTTAGTAAAGCGCAGCCGGACGCCGTGGACTATCTGGTCATACAGAAGGAGGAGGATCGAGCAAAGCATGAAGGATGGAGTGAACCGGGCAACGAGGCCATCGAAATATTGCACTGGATACTGCCTACCCATGCAGTCAACAAAGCTCTTGTGACAACTGATTTCATATTCCAGAATATTATTGTAACGATTCAAAAAAACGCTGCACCTCTTGTAGAGATTCGTTATTTTGTCACCCCCAGGGAACGCACGCTTTACTATTCAGCATACGGAAAACCGACCGCGCACAGAGCGTTATAGCACAATCCGATACAACCGGTAGTAGTAACGTACTATGCAATACAATTGGCACTCCTATTGATAATATGCCAGACAAAGAGCCCCTGCAACAGCTGACACAAAACTGTCATTGCTATTTTATGTTAAGTGTAGTAAGATAAAAGCGAAGCTAGTAGACATGGCTTTGTTTACAAACAGCAGCAATTAGCAGCAGCGCCGGTAAATTGGCCACACAGGCGCTGGTGACCAGCAATAAAACCGGTCATTTGTAAACATTTGTAAATGACCGGTTTTCTGTTTGCCATTGGCCGTGCAGTGAATTAAACCGGATAACAAAAAAACTGGTATGACTGACTCAGATAAGCAAATGTGTATTATAGAATCGGCCATCGGCGATATCATCCTCGTAAGCAGGGAGGAATGAAACCAGTATCTGGCCAAATCTGCTCAACGCCTGGAACGTAACCGTACGCTGGAGAAAGAAAAAGGCGAAAGAGCAGACGATACCGGAACAGACGCGTATCCATCCCGCATAAAATCTCACTTACCTAGAACTTAAAAGGATTAATTAAAAGCGTTTTAAGGAGAGTAACTCTATGGCTGTAAGTCAGTTTGCAGAAATGAGCAAGGATTTGTCCCTGCAGATCAGAAGGGTCGAAGACCTGATAAAGGGCGATTTATATAAAGAGGCTATTAATAAGCTGACTGGCATTGAAGAGGCCTGCCGGAACCTGGAAATCCTGATGAACGAAGACAATAAAATACAACAGCGTATAGTGGATAACCGCCGGCAGGAAATAAAATGGATCACGGAAGACATAGAACAGGGCACGGCCAAATTAAAAAGCAAGTCCGGCATTGCTCGAAAGCGAACGACTAAATCAAGCTAGCCTTCCCGTCTTGCAAAACCTGCGAGTCAGCCGGCCATCTCTCTTTTTTTCGCAGCAAATTGCTTCCTGTGACTCCTGGCCGGGGGACAACTGCATTTTTTACAGTTTTTTGTAGTGATCTCTTCATGTGCATGTTTGACCGAATGAAAGGTAAACTCACACCTGCCATTGCAGATATACAACCCGCTGCAGTAACCTTTACTTTTATCAAATTCCATTTTGCCACCCCCCAATAATCGACCGGGGACATACTTATGCCCTGAGTGGGCCTGCATATGTCCCCGGAATTTGTTTACAGTCTATTTACCTTGTAGTATAGCTGCGTGGACTGCCGTAGCTTGAGCTACGGTTCTGCTGATGCCTGTTCTTGCGACAAGACGGGCAGCGCTTCGGCTCGTTGGTATAACCTTTAGTGGCAAAGAACTCCTGCTCTCCGGCAGTGAAGGTAAACGCGGTACCACAATCGGTGCATTTCAGCGATTTGTCTTCATAACTCATCGAATGCCCTCCTCTTAAATAAATTTAGCCAGTATTCGGGCCATCCAATGCTTTGTGATATGGCGTGGTGTAAGAAGCTTTGCAATAACCAAAATTTGTACTATGTGAGAAGTATACTTTAAATTTTAATTTATGTAAAAAAATCACAATTCAGAATCATTACAACAGTATAATGTCACCATCCGCTTATCCTCTTGTCCTCAACAGGTCTCAGGTTTTTAAGGTATTCTGCATATTCCAGAAAAACCTCCGAATCCGTTACCTCGGCAGTCTGCTTGACTTGGAACATCCCTTTGGCTATACGAGCGGTGGTCGCCACGGTGTAAGTACTGTCCGACTTAACCGTCACATACTGGCCATCAACATCGACCTTCATTTCAGTGACGGTCCTGGGCTGAGCAGAGTCCACTTTGAAAGTGAGTCCCGAGACAGCCAGGTACGGCGTGCCGGATTTAACAATAATATAGGGATTGGGATTATTCACCATGGTTTCGATCAGCCGTTTGAGCGAGTCCCCCCTAGTATCGCAGGTCACCAACGGGGAAGCGAAGGGCATAAATTCGTAAACCGGCCCTGCCGTGAAATCGCCCTTGATCAGCATGCCATTGCGCATGTAAGAGACTGGCACAAATGCGAACTGTGCTTTCAATCCCAGCCTGTCTGACTTCCAGAGCAAAGCATCAGCCAGTATGGGAGCCAGGTCACGGTCGGTGAGCGTCTCCTCTGCGACAGCGACCTTATCCCCCAGGAAAGCGATAGGCTGATAGTAAGTGTCACGCAGACGTTTGATCTCAGCATCCTCGGGATAGATGCTGACCGGCGGGACGATGGTTGTCATTATTTCCTTATAAGTAGATGAACCTTTATCGACGCTCAAATACGAGCCCTCAGTACCAGCCTGTTTAAAATCGTCACTGATGACGATAACGGGCTCTCCTGAATAGTCTGCAAGGTTCCCCTGCCGGTCAAATCTGGCATTGATCACGCCGATGGCCCGAGAGTACTCCCAGGCATGAAAGATGGGCACATCCTGCCCAACGCTGTTCTGCGCTATAGTTGGATACGGCCCATCGACCAGCAGACCCATAGCCTCCAGTTCAGTCGGTCCCAATAATGTATGTGTATGCGCCCCAATCACCAGGTCAATCCCTGTGGTAGACTTCGCTACTTGAAGATCACGTTCATAACCCAGATGCGATAGGAGGACAATGATATTTACGTCCTGCTCGTTAAGCTCCTCCACGTATTTATTAACTGCCGCAGAGGGGTCGGTGAATTTTACATCGGGACCTGACGGATCAAGCAAAGGGGTCTCGGTGGCAGTCAGTCCGATGATGCCGATTTTATATCCGTTCCTGTTCAGCACAGCATAAGGTTTAATGACGCCTGCCAGTTCAGCAGATTTGGAAGCGTCTATATTGGCGGAGATAAAGGGGACTTTCGATTTATCGATCAACTCTGCCAGCCCCTGCGGACCTTCGTCAAAATCGTGATTCCCGACAGCAACGGCATCGAATCCCATGTTGCTCAACATGGCAGCGTCTGCCTCAACGCCATATTTGATAAAGTAATAAGTTCCAAACAATACATCTCCCGCATGCAGGAGGATGATATCGTTTTTAGAGTTTAGCTCATTGACGGCAGAGGCCAGGCGGGGGAATCCCCCCATAGAGACCAGCGTATCCCTTCCGTTCAGTTTCAGTATATAATTGCCGGGGTCGAAATGGCTGTGCGTATCACCCATAAATACAATTGTGAAATCAATCGTATTTTGTACAGGTAGAGACTGTTGTGCAGCACTCTGTGTACACGCAATCGTGAGTAAAACCAGCAGTGAAAGCAACAGCGATATTACAACTTTAGTCCGATCTTTTCTCATGAACAGCCTCCCGCCGATTCGTTCGGGTCTCGTATTTTAAAAGGACACCGACTCGAATTATTATAGCATCGTGATAGCAGGGTGGATAAACTGATTAGATTAAAAAAGCGGATCGGAAAATCCAGTTGAAATAACGACTACTTAAAACAATAGCCGTTCCACACTGACCTGCGGCAATATGGAATCGACGTCTATCTTGTGGCAGAGCTCGGTACCGGCGGTGAGAGTGGTAGCGGTACCGGCGGCGATAGCCAGCCTGGCGGCTTCTTCCAGGGTGCCGCCCTGACTGAGCTTGAGAATCAGGGCGGCCACGGTAGAGTCCCCAGCCCCGACCGTGCTGAGCACCTCTACGTCCGGCGGGATAACCTTCAAAACCTCTTTTTTATCAGCAATTATCATACCCTCCCGGCCACGGGAGATGCAGGCTATCTTGATGCCGCTGCTGACTATCGTCTTGGCGGCATAGATAATATCTTCCTCCTCCTTGAGCTCCACCTCCATCAATCCCTGCGCTTCCCTGACGTTGGGTTTGATGATATCAGGCCTGGCTTTGAAGCCTTCTTTCAGCCAGCGGTCAGCTGAATCAAGCACAGTAATAATATCCAGTGACTTCATTCTGATGATCAGCTCAAAATAGATATCATCAGGAACACCCGGCGGCACGCTGCCGGCAAATACCATGTGCGACGGCCTGGGCCGGATGCTGCTTATCCTATCGACCAGTTTTTTCAACTCGCCGGGCGCCACCTGCGGCCCCGGAGCAGAGATACGCGTCTGACGGTGCGTCTTGAGGTCGGTGATGATGAAATTGCTTCTTATGTCATTGTGTATAGAGGTAAAATCGCAGGGTATGTCGTTCCCTTTTAAGAGCCTTTTCAACACCTCTCCATCATCACCCCCTACCAGCCCATAGGCCTTGGTCTCGCCGCCCATCTGGCAGATGGCACGGGAGACATTGATGCCCTTGCCGCCTGGCTCGTAAGTCATACTTACCCAGCGGTTGGTATCATCCAGCACCAGGTTCTCCACCGCCACATGCCTGTCGAGGGAAGGATTGAGCGTCACTGTGGCAATCATGCTATATCCTTTCCACTTTCAGCATATTGGTGGTACCCGATTCGCCCATGGGTATGCCGGCGGTGACCACTATCAGGTCTCCCTTACCAGCCACACCACACTTCTTGACCGCAGTGGCTGCCTCTTTGAACATATTGAGTATCGCTTTCGGTTCGCGAACCTGCAGAACGGTCACTCCCCATGATAGGGAAAGCTGCCGGCGGGTGACCTCATTGGCAGTGATGGCCACGATAGGAGTCCGCGGCCGGTACTTGGATACGCGCCGCGCCGTGCTGCCGGACGTCGTATAGGCCACTACCGCTTTCGCCCTGAGCTGGTGCGAAGTGTGGCAGGCAGCATAGCTGATAGCGTCGTCCGTCAAAGGCTGCAGGTCGTGGGCCCGGCTGGAGAAATTTTGATCATATGGCAACACATACTCAGCCTCAAGTGCAACAGCGGACATCATATTGACGGTCTGCACAGGATAATGCCCTATAGCAGTCTCCTCGGAGAGCATAATGGCATCGGCACCATCGAAGATGGCATTGGCCACGTCCGTCACCTCTGCACGTGTGGGAACAGGCGCATTTACCATAGATTCCAGCATTTGAGTGGCGACGATGACCGGCTTACCGATATGATTGCATTTACGTATCAAATCTTTCTGGACGACCGGCACCTTCTGAACGGGAATCTGCACCCCCAGGTCGCCGCGGGCCACCATCACGCCGTCGGCGGCTTCCAGTATGGCGTCGAAATTGATCAGCCCCTCAGGTCGCTCGATCTTGGCAATCAGTTTGGCAGATGACTGGTTTTTCTGTAAGAAATCTCTGACTTCTGTGACATCTGCAGCCTTACTTACAAACGAAAGGCCGATGAAATCGATCTCCATGCGGACGGCGAACTCTAAAATTTTCCAATCTTCCGCAGTGATAGCGTCGATGTCCCATGTCACGCCCGGCACGCTGATGCCTTTGTTATCCCACAGCCGACCACCTGTAATGACACGGCACCTAACATCAGTATGGCTAATGGAGATTACTTCAAGCTTGATCTGGCCGTCATCCAAAAAGACGGGCTGGCCAAGCTTAACATAGCGCGGCAGCTCCGGCAGGTCCACGGATACCTGTCTTTCATCTCCTAGCACATCACGCGTGGTTAGCACGAACTCCGCACCTTCCCTCAGCTTGATGCCGCCTTTCTTGGCCTTGCCCGTACGATCCTTGGGCCCTGGCAGGTCCAGTAATACGGCCAGCGGTGATTTTGCCTTGAGAGCCTCACGGCGCAGGGTCTGCACGTACTCTCCGTGCTCCTCTATGGTGCCGTGCGACGCATTGATGCGCGCCACGTTCATACCCGAAGCCAGCAATTGCCTGATCATGGACGGGGAATCACTGGCCGGTCCGATGGTGCAGATTATTTTGGTCTTGCGTAGGGAGCCGCCCGGCGCACCTTTCATCTTCATATTAATAGCGGCTGAACCATTCCTGATTTATATCAGCAAGCTTGCCTTTGCGCAGGCCGTATTTATCGTACCAGGGACGGCCGTCGGTCTCAGCCACCTCCGCCAACTCCCGCAGCCTTTTAACCGCCACATTTCTGAAAAACTTTACCCGTTCCTCACGCCCGGTCAGTTCCATGGCTTCCTGCCAGATAGCCCTGCCTCCCAGGAACCCCGAGGCCCCGGACCTGCAGGCTATGCCGACCTGGTTCTTAAAGGTCTGGAAATCAACGCCGGCACTTAGTATGACCCACGGTATGCGGGAGGCTTCGTCCAGCCGACGGCAATGCTCCATCAGCCTGGTATAATCCTTCTCATATTTCATATCTGCCGGGAATTCTGCTTTAAGAACATCGACGGGTAAAGCTGTGATCTCCCTCGCTGTCTGGATGACCATCTCCGGCAGCTTCTCGGCAAACTCGGTGGAATCCATCTTCTCGCCTTCAACCCGGTAGGTTTTGGGCTCCACCAGGAAAGGTATATCGTACTTGATGCATTCGGCGGCCACCTTTTCAACGGTCTTAAGCTGCCTGTCGGCCAGCTTCCTGATATCAGGACGGTAGTAAAGCAGCATCTTAACGGCAGAAGCGCCCATTCGCTTGATCTTCTCCACACTCCAGTCCTTGAGCAGCGTGGTGATGCGGCCGCGAGGGTCGGGCTCATAGCCGGTAGCTTCTATGCTGACCAGTAGTCCGGTCCTTCCGCTGAGGGCATTGCTTGTGATGCACTGGGCAGATCCATATTCAGGATCAAGTAATATGCCGCTGGCATGGTGTCCCATGGTCAGGCACATGTCATGCTTCATCTCCACTATTTCTTTATAGTCCGGCACGTCATGCTGGGCATCTTCCATCATAGAGATAAGCCCCGACCTGTGATCCATAGCACACATGATAAATACGCCGGACCTCCTGGCAATTTGCTGAAGCCCCCTGATCTTACCAACCGTCAAGTCTTTCATATCCTTCACCCAAACAAATAAGTACGTATTCAATATATCTAAAACGACGATAAATTCCAAATCTAAAAAATCAAATTCCCAATAAGTCTATTAGGAACTGAATACAAAACAATAAGCAATGAACCCTGTACAAATACAAAGTCTTGAATTCAAATGAGATGAACGGCGATTGATAGCCGCTTACTAAAGACTGTAAGAAACAGCAACAGAAACTAAATCTCCGGCCTTTGACTGCAATGTAAAGGCCGCTAACTCAGAAGATCACTCTTTTTTAAGAGAAAGCATAGCTTCGGTCAGCTTGTTCCTATCTACAGGCGGTACCGGTGCATCCTTCCTTGGACGCAACTTCAACGCACCAGTCGGGCAACTGCTGATGCAAAGCCCACAACCAATGCATAGCTCATCTTTTTTAACAGCTATTGCATCTTCGTTGAGGCTTAGCGCCCTGGTCTGGCAACGCTCAATACAATCACCGCACCCTATGCATTCCTCTTCAAC
>JAFGHL010000092.1 GCA_016930155.1 Dehalococcoidia bacterium
CTCATTGAATCACAGAACGCCCATGGAGTATGCTTATACAACGGCCGGATTCTAAGCGCTGCTGCTGCTAAACGCGGGGGAAGGTCACAATCATCAAATGATGTTAATCCATATTTTGCAAGAACGGTATTCTCTATACGTTTTCTTCTTACCGAGCCATATTTATTTGCTACTATTTCAGAAATCTTGCGTACTCCCATATGCCCAGTTATTTCTTTCTTAGCATCTTCTATTATTTCAGGTTCATGTATTGACCCAGTAGATAGCACAGAAATAAAATCACCTAGTCTATCCATTTTGGTGTCATGCTCAAACCTTAAAATATTATCACCTCTTGTTACCATCCTATCTGATATTAGGATTATCTCTATCCCCTTATTAGCTTTAGCGGCGATAATTTGTGTCATCCTTTGCCTCCCTATCCTTATTTGATATTCACTAATAATATTATCATGATAGTGGTTTGTATTAATACATTGCTTGTATGTATAGCGATATTCTTTATCTATAATCATTAAATTACTCCATACATATTACTAATCATTGTTGACATGTTCTTTTGTGATGGTACAATAGTTATAATTTGTGATTGAGAGGTACAGGGTATGAGTAGCAGGATTAGCAGGGAGGCAAGGCGGATAGCAGTCCGAGACTTTATCCAAAATGGGAAACTCCGTTGTCAATGTAATTATCCTTTTCATACTAACCATATAGGAACAGGGTGTTCTACTATAGTTAAACGACCGCGTCCCCATATTCGTTGGGGCAGCGATCCACACTTTCTTAAGCAAAGCGACATTATCATTGTATGTACCCCTTGTTATGTGCAAATTGAGGACGAATATAAGAAATAATATTTGTTATTTCATAAATTCGCCTATTCGGGAATTTAAGTAATATATATGGAGGATTTACTATTGATTTATCTGCATCCCAAACAAGATGAATGCTGATTTCGTATTCCGGCGTCAGAATTTCATCTTTTTGATAGTGGCGTTTTGCTAATATAGTAGATAGTTTACAGCAGAATTTATAGAGATAATCAGTATTTTGTGCATCTCCACGACATTCTATGAAGATACTTGCGTAGTGAGAGTTATCACCTTGGCAACTTTCAGTCGTCTTGATATTCGGGAATGTATTAAGTAACTCAATCATATCTTTAAGTTGTTCGTCTACATTCTCAAATACATTGAGACTAATTCGGGCTTTTATTTGCCTATGCGGGGTATAGCCACTTGGTATTAGAGGACAATTCTTACAGTTGTAGGCTCTTTTCCCCATCTACCTCACCCCCCATCCATAAAGGGCTGAAAAATAGGGGAGTGGGGTGTGGTGCCCCACTTTTGGGGCAGATGGCTGACTTTTAGGACAAGTGGCACTTGTGGGGCAAAGCCATGACGCACTTCTTAATAATCTGTTAATAATCTTAGTACATAATCAGTTATAGCGCAGGCTTTCAGGGAAGCTTACACGATATCGACAACTATATTGATAGCCATTATAATACAATTATAAACGCCCTCCGCCCTACGGATTAAGATCGAGTGAACAGCTACAGGCACGTCCTTACCGCAACTTTCAGGATACTGTGCGCCTGCCTTATTTTGACCTGCCTTTATACAGGCCTATTTTACGGAAGGGTTGATGCGGCGCCACCCGTCATCTCAGGCTCACCGCCCAGCGGCGTGGTGGGTACACCCTACAGCACCAGTTTCTCTGCCACCTGCAACAGCACAGCCTGCTCTGCTGGAGCCGTCTGGTCCATTTCCGGCACACCCCCGGGCCTGGTAGCCTCCGGCAGGACCATTACAGGAACACCGACTGCGCAGGGCACCTACTCAATAGACGTAAGCATCAACGATCCCACCTGGGGTAGCTCCACTGAATCTTACATCATCTATATAACTGTACCCGCCCTGACCTTCTCCACCACGAGCATACCCACGGCGGCCGTGAGGCAGGCTTATTCGGCCAGCATCGTCGCCACGGGGGGCACCGGCACCATCAGCTATGCCATGACCAGCGGCACGCTGCCGTCCGGACTCACCTTCAACAACGGCCAGATATCAGGCACGCCCGCCAGCGGCACGTCGGGAAGCTATTCCATCACCGTCACAGCCACGGCGGGAAGCTCTACGGCACAGCAGAGTTACACCCTGACCGTTGAGAGAGGAAGTTACGATCTGACCGTCAGCATCTCTTCCGGCCTGGAGGAGGGGCAGACCCGTGTTTACCTGAACAATACGCCCAGGGCCACGCTGCGGGGAGGCGAATCGTACAAGATTACCGGGCTGGATCCCGACACGACATCGATAATATCGGTGGACAATATAGTAACGCCATCGGGGCGAACCGACATCCAGTACAGGGCGGAGTCCAACTCCGCCTCCGTCAGCGGCGGGATCAGCCAGTTGCAGTTCACGTACTATCCCGAATACGACATCGAGATCACCAGCAGCCCCACCGGCATAGCATCGATGAGCGGGTCCGGATGGCACCGCGAGGGCAAGCCGCTCAACGTCAGCGCACCGCAGGAAGTGGCCAAGGACGCCGAATCCCAGTACAGGTTCGCCTACTGGCTGACGCCGACAGGCGAAAAGATCAGTTCGGCCACCCTCAATACCGTTGTCGAGGCGGCCGGCAAGTATATTGCGACCTACGACATGTATTACAGGCTTACCGTGGATTCGAAATACGGCAATACAACGGGGGGAGGGTGGCAGAAGGCCGGCAGCACCGTTAAGTGGAGCGTGTCCCCGGAAGAGGTGGCCATGCCCGGCATCGCCGGCTTCTTCGGCGGCAAGTTCAAGGCGCTGCTCACCTCGGGTTCCGCGCTTATAGAAGGGCCCAAGACCGTAACCGTGCAGTGGGACCCCGACTACTCGACGCCGGCGGTTACCATCCCCATAACCGTGCTGGTAATTGCCGGGCTCATCTACGGCATCTATGCCCTGACCCGCCGCGGCCGCGTACCCCAACCAGTCAACCCCTGGACTACACAGGTACAACAACCACCGCCTCCTCCTCCTCCGGTCTATTACCCACCTTATCCTGCCATGCCTCTACCACCACTACAGCCACCTCAGGCCGCCATACCTCCGCAGACAACTGTGGTCATGATCGGAGAAGGGCTCAAGAAGCCGCAGAGCACGCGCGAGCAGCTCATGGAGAAATTCGGCGAATTGCTGCAAAAATACGAGGATGAGCTGTCCCAGGGGCGTGATCTGCCTGCGCCGACCATGCAGGAGCTGCCCGAGATGGCCACCCTGATCGATAAGAAGGAGCTGCCCGCGCCCGAATACGCCGGAGCCGTTGACTCCACGGCCAGGGAAGAATCGACCGTGGAGGAATGCGGCTCGACCTCCAAGAAGCTGTTGCGCACCGTCGTTACGCAGTGGAAAAACGCATCCATCAAACCTGTCACGGTGATACCGGGCGATAAGAAAAGCGCGGCGCTGGCGGGCGGAAGGACGGTCACCTGGACTCGTGAGTCATACAATGAATGGGAGATGCATATCTGCAAGCTGCCGCTGGGGCACAAGGGCATGCATAAGGGCGTCACCGAGATCGTCTATAGCGTGCTTGACACTATCAGCGAGGAACGCGACTACGGGCCCAAGCAGCCGCTGAAACCACCCATTCCACACTACACCGACGGCATGCCGGAGATCAATATACCCGCATCGCAGATCATACCACCCGACCAGTTGCCGGCCTGACCAGCCATAAACTGCACGACCAGCGAAAACGTTTTATAATCATCAATAGCGAATGTTTAATCTCCTGAAACGCATGGCAAGGCCGTCGCTTGCGGCACTGGCGCTGGCGTTGTCTCTCTCTATCATACCCCTGCCCGCGCAGGCCGGACGCATGATCTGGAGCACGGTGGACACACCCGGTATCCAGTTCAATGTCGTTTCCAGCCCCGGCGAGATCAACTTCCTGGCCCAGTCCAGGGACGGCCGCACTTTTTATTCTTCGGACACATCGCAGGGCAGACTATATCGATCGGACGACTCGGGAGTGAGCTGGCTGGAGATCAGCGGCAATCTGATTGCAGCCGGGGCCGGACTTCCAGCCTGGAATATATCCGTCTCTCCCGACAACCCACAGTTCGTCGCCGTGGTGACCAGTTCCGGCAACCGTCCCAGGCAGGTTTACGTCTCGCAGGATGGAGGGCAAACGTGGAACGACACGGCCTTCCCCACCGCTGCCGACATCGGCGCGCTGGCAATATCCCCTTACTACGGGATTTGCGATATCGCAGCCGGCACTCGTTCAGGCGGCGCGGGCGATGTCTATATATACAAGGTCGGCGGCGTGGGCGGCGCCTGGTCCGCGCAGGGATTTAGCGGCGACGTGCTGTCTATATGCTTTCCATCGTCCTACCGGGCTGATCCCTCCATAGCCGTGCTTTACTCCACTGCCGCAGGCGCCTTTTTCAACGCGGGCGTACATGATCTGAATGCCAATACCACCAGCTGGGATACGGTCTTCGGCGGCAACCCGCCCGAGATAACGGTGAGCGGGGCAGGCGGATCACCCAAAGCTGCGCAGATAGTGAGCGGTTGCCTTCAGCTCACAGCCGATTACTCGGGACAGGCGCCCGCATTGTGCCGGGCCTATATAAGCATCGATGCGCCGGGCGCCAACTCCGGTATATTCAGGGTGGATGACGCCGTGGTCTATCAGCTGATGGCCGCGCAGCCCAACCGCCGCATCTCCAGCATAGCCTATTACGGCACCTATTCGGGCGGCAAACTGCTGGCGGGAGCGGTAACCGGTGACGCCGCGCAGGGTACGGTGTTGACCTGGTTCACCGATACTCCCATGACCTGTCCCACCGCCTGCTGGTACCAGACCGAGAAGCCGCCTACCGGCGCCGCCGCCTCCGGCTACGGCAATGCCATTGTGATGTGGTCGCCTGACGGCAGCCGCGCTTTTTGCGGCACCGGGTCGGCGATGCTCAACGGCCCGGCCGCCTGGCCGGGAGGATATCTCATCGGCACGCCGCTGGACGAATCCGCCTTCTCACTGAGCAAAGACAACGGTAAGACCTGGAACCAGCTCAGCCTGATAGATACACAGCTTAGCTTTCTCTCGGACGTGGCCGTCAGGGCGGATTCCAGCGTGATCTACCTGGCCTCGATCAACGATTCCGCCGCAGGCCTGGACAGCATCTGGCGCTCGGGCGGGTCGGTTACCGGCAAATCCTGGGAGCGCGTGCTCTGCCTGCCCGCGGCCCGCAACGACATCATACTGCGCATGAGCAACTACGGGAACGACAGGGCGATTTTTATGTCCTCACGCGGCACGGACGACCTGCGACAATCGCAGGACGGCGGACAGACCTGGAAAGCGCAACTTCCTGCAATGAATGTGACCGACTTCTCGGTTACTATGATCGATAACACGCGCTATCTGTATGTTATCTCCATATCCTCCATGCGCAGAGCGAACGCTTCAAAGCTGACGCCGCAGTGGTCGCAGCAGGCGCTCGTTACACTGAACGGCTGCCACACTATCTTTGCCGCTCCCAACGGCATTGTGGTGGTGGGAGGCGACGGCTCCGACAACAGAGTGGCTGCTTCCTCCGACGCCGGCCCATTTGCGGTTACGTCGTATTTGCCGTCCTCAGGCAATATCCACGCCGTGCTTGACTACAGGTTCAGCGACACTGCGGTAATATACGCCGCCGGCGACTCGGCAGACAGCGATATCTACTACTGGCTGATCGGCTACAGCCGCGATTGGGACATTATGGGAGCGCCCTCGTCGGGCTTCCGGGGTCTGGCCCAGATGGGCACGCTCTATGGAGCCGCAGCCTCCGCGGGTGGCTCCTCCGTCGACAGGACGCTCTATCCTGAGTCGCTGGGGCCTCCTGTAATCGAATGGGACATGCTGACCACGGGACTGCCCGCGGGAGTGGTATTTACCCGTGAGCCTGTTTCGCTCAAACTGTCATCGGGCGTCAACCTCTGGGCCATAGACAACAGGCCGTACGATTATACGGCGGGCACGGGAAGCCTGTGGACTTTCTGCGACTGTCTCTCCCCCTCTCCCCGCTACAGCCTGCCGTCCCCATCGCCTGCACAACAGGAGACGGCGCCCCAACCCCTCCCTCCCACAACTCCCGTGATCCCGGCGCCGCAGACCGAAACGCCTGAATCCACTCTGCCGGGCACGTCGGATAATATCCAGTCGACACCAGCCACCCCATCGCCAAAGTTTACGACTCCACCCCCGGATACGCCATCGCCTGCAGGCGCCACGGATAACGCCACCCTCAATCTATCCACACTATTCACCAACGACATCTATCTATGGATATGCGCCGTAGTGGCTGTCCTGGCCATTGTGCTGATCGTAGTATTGATCGCGAACTCCATCTCGCGCAGGCGTATTTAAAACCTGCATGGCAGTCGCCACCCCACTGTTACGCTCCGGGCTGGGGATGGCGCAGCGCACTGCGCCTGGCGATCACCACCTGTGCCGCCTCGCGCCCTCGCTTCAGCGCCGATAAATAGATAGCCCTGAGATTCTGGGGCTTGAGCTTTTCGCCGTTGGCGCACCACTGATAGATGGCCTGCCCGATGGTATAGGTACCGGCATAGGCCACGGCAATTTTGGGTATGATGCCAAAGGCCGGTATCAGACCGACCAGCATTCTGGCCAACTGTCTCCAGAGAAAGGCGCCGCCCACCACGGCGGTCAACTTGGGGGCGGTCTCTTTCCAGTCTGCCGTCATTCCCATAGCCAGTGTTATTTTATAGGCCATGAGCGCCTGGTTCTTGGTCAGGATCACCATGTCGGCTATATTGAGCGGCAAGTCGAGAAATATGTTGATCTCGGCCAGTCCCGTGGTGAGGCTGTAGGTGCTGTTGACCAGGCATGTATCATCGATCAACTTGCGGCAGGCCGCTTCGCGCAGCATAGGGAGATTGCGCGCAAGCTGAACCTCCCGTCCCGGGCAGGCGCGCAGCATGGCCGGCGCCAGCACCCTGATAAGTGATTCACGGTCCACCGGATTCACAGCCACCGTCTCTGCATCCTGCCATCCCTGAGTATCTATCGCCACATTCTTCCCAACCTGTGCCGGATCACTCCGGCTGTAACAGACGATTACAGGGATCTTATCCTGTTTCAGCCATTTGAAGACATCTTTCTCACGTCTGCAATCGTCTCCGGGTCCATCGATTATTAAAATGGCCAGCGTGCACGTGCCCGCCGGCATCTCGCCGCCCAGGCCGTACTCGCGTACCTGAGGTATAAGTCCGCTTTCCTGCGAACGCGGCCCGGTGAGCAATTGAGTAACCAGCAGAGATCTCCCCTGAACCTCTTCACCCAGCACCGCCAGGTGAAAGGGTGATTCAGCCTGCCGGCGGATGGCGTTGAGATCCACCTCGCGCAGCAGTTTGAAGCCGGCCGCAAGGTCAGGCCACTTAGGCATATATACTCCCCATAGCCTAAAGTTTAGCGCAACCTCCGTCTTTATGGCTATAATCCGGCAACGACGGCATGTTAAAATCTGTATGGCAGAGGCGGGTCTTCAGACCCGCCCGTATTAAGGCGGCAAGGAGCATTAAAATTATGCAGAAAAAGAATACTCAGGCTATTCCTCTGTCAATTAAAACGAAGGGGAAAAAGTTGAAAGCCGACCTGGAACTGCTGAGGTCCAAAGCGCTGGAGCTCGGGGCGGCTGGCGCCGAGATCATCAGGGCCAATCAGCTTGTGGTGGATGAGCGCGTCAGGCTTAAATGCTCGATACCGCGCTGTTTGCGAGTTGGCGAGACGCCGAACTGTCCCCCACATGCGCCCGACCTCGACCTGGTCAGAAAGGCCTTCGCCAGATACTCATACGGTATATTGATAAAAACCCTGGTGGAACCTCTGGAGGACTATGCGCCGGGAAAATCCAGAGACAACAGCGGCACCGATCGCAGCCTGCTCTTTCACCAGAAGACCGCCAAGATCGTTTACGAGATCGAGCGCATGGCTTACCAGCATGGGTACGCGCTCGCCATGGGCTTGGGAGGCGGATCCTGCAAAGATTACCTCTGCCATGGTCTGGTCTGCCAGTTCATGGATAGCGGGAGATGCCGTTTCCCGCTCAGGGCCAGGCCGGCCATGGAGGCGCTGGGCATCGACGTGGTGGATATAATCAGCAAGGTCGGTTGGACTGCTTATCCGCTGCTGGGCGAGGCCAGCGAGATCCCCTGCGCCACCTCCGTAGGGCTGGTGCTAATCGACTGAAACAAGGAGGACGATATGGTCAGAAGCGCAATGGAGATAACCGAGGAATTCCTGTCGGACGATCCCAAAAAATGGGGCAAGCTGGCAAGCGATATCACCTGCCGGCGGCTGGAGCTGCTGCTGCTGCGCGAGATATTAATGGAGTTAAAGCGGCTGAACCAGGGCAAACCGGATTAGCCGAATTCTTCAGCCTTTCCAGAAAGGGTTGTAATATCCTTTGGATTTTTCCTTCGATATTTTGTGCATATACATCGATCTGTCTGCCCTGTCCAGCATCTCCTTGATGGAAGCCGTCTCCCCGGGAGTACAAATAACAGTGCCAATACTGAGGGATACGCAATACGTATGGCTTCCCCGCATGTTCAGAATATCGAGTTGCCTGGCCAGTCGCTGCTTAATCACCGGCGCGCTGTCCTGATCTGTCAGCATAGCTAGAACGACAAACTCGTCACCACCCAGGCGGCCGATGATATCTGATTCCCGAAATGTATTCTTGAGTACGCCGGCGGTTTCAAGCAGGGCAATATCACCCTCGGCATGGCCGAGGTTATCGTTGATCCATTTCATACCGTCCAGGTCAGCGTACAGGAGTAACATGCTGTCTTTGGCACGCTTGCTTATTTTCAACTGCTTGTCGGCAATGTTGAGAAAACCCCTGCGGTTATACAGTCCGGTAAGCTCATCTATTAATGAAAGCGTGCGGAGCTCTACCTCGCTGCGCTTTAAATTGCGGAACATGAGATCAAAGGGTTTTGCCAGGCCTGTCTGAATCAGCGCCTTGTAGATCAGGTAAAATGAAATGAGTATCAGCAGGTGCCCCAGCATATTCGAGAAGCCATAAACACTTGCATAGGTTGTAAACGCAATTTCAGCGGCTATACTTAGAATTATCGACCCCGCTAACAGCCCCAGTACGAAGCGATCGATTGCTTTCCTCTCAATAAACAGAAATATCAGGGAACCCGCAAAGATAAGCGAAATGACATACTCGCTGTAAATTTTAAACGGCGTTAAACCGGCGCCTTCCACGAAGCAGGCGGGAAAGATGCCCCAGTAAAAAATTGACAGCAGCGCAAGTGCGGTCGCCGCCGCATAAATAGCAAACTCCAGGGGCACATTGACTTTCCTGTTGATAAACACAGGCGCGATGAGAAAAGACAGCGCAACCATATATCTCATCACGATCCATAACTGGGTAGGCAGATCGGCATCAAAGCCCGGGAAAACGACCATACCCTTGTAGGCAAGAGTATGAAAGATATCGATAATCGCGATAAATAGAAAACTTATGCCGAGGAAGAGCACACTGTTGTTGTCCTGGAAGCGGCGCGAATTCCAGGCTATGAGAAATATGCAGGATGCGACTATGATGGAAAAGATTTCAGCGAGGCTGTGAAACAAAAGGTAACTGTACAGGCTGCACCAGTATAAACCGCCGACCACCGCACACCATGCCGCTATCTGCAGAAGTACATTTACATACCTGCCGGTTACAGAAGGTCCTGAAGTGACTTCTCCCTCAGCCATGCAATCCAAATACCCCTGAATTAATACCGCAGCATCGGTTCAGTTTCAGTCCCCGCTGCGCCGGCTGTTTTATTACCTGCGCAGGCGGCCGCGGTTGCCCCACCATCCACCACCGTAAGCGGAGATATCGATAATGAATCCCAGTATGACCAGCGCCCAGGCGAAAGGATTGGCCATGCCCATATACAGATAGACAACGACATAGAATATGGCTGTATAGGGCAGGAAGATGATTCCCAGTAGCGGGATGATGAAGTTGGAACCGAAGACCCTGGTAATTATATCGGAGAACAGCCACATGCAGACGAGTGCAAAACGCGGACCGATCAATAGGAAAAGCGTGACAAAACAACACATGTTGCCTCCTCCTTGCCTGATGTACTGGCGCATTATTATGACAGATTTCAGTTCTTTATGACAGTGCCGAATCATGTCGCTTGAACACGGCAGACCTGAATAAAAATGGCCGATGCTATAGAATACACGCAATAAAATTATGACAAACTGGAGATCATCACCTTTTGTGGCTCTGGCTGCGCTGGTAGGCATCACCGCGGTCTGGGGCTACACTTTCCTTATCGTGCAGTCGGCCGTCGAATTGATGCCGGTCATGGACTTTATGGCCTGGCGTTTTGCCGCGGCTGCCTTGGTCATGCTCATTCTGCGGCCGAAATGCCTGCGCGGTATCACCCGTCAGGAACTGCTGCGCGGCGCCGGACTCGGTGTCGTGCTCGGCCTCGGGTATATCGCCCAGACTTACGGACTGCTGTACGCCTCCGCGGCTGTGTCCGGATTTATTACCGGCATGTTTGTGGTATTGACACCTGTCATGGCATGGATCATCCTTCGCCACAAAACCGACGGGAAGACCTGGCTGCTGGTCGCGCTTGCCACGGTCGGAGTGGCCCTGCTGAGCCTGTATGGATGGTCGGTCGGCCCCGGAGAATTGCTCACGCTGGGATGCGCCGTGCTGTTCGCCATTCACATTGTCGGCCTGGGCGAATGGTCCCCCTGTTACGATCCTTACACCTTTGCCTTCCTGCAGATCGCCACCGTGGGTGTGATATCTATTATCGCCGCCGCACCCGGCGGCATCACTCTGCCACCGGATGTGGAAGTCTGGACAACCGTCGGCATCACGGCGGTATTCGCAACCGCACTGGCCTTCATCGTGCAGACCTGGGCGCAATCGCTCGTTTCGCCCACGCGGGCCGCTATCGTGATGACGATGGAGCCGGTATTTGCCGGATTGTTCGCCGTTATCGTAGGCGGAGAGCAGTTGACGCTGAGGACGCTGCTGGGGGGCGCCTGCATCGTGGCCGCCATGCTCATCATCAACCTGAGGTCCGTCCGCGCCACTCCCGGACATACCTGAAGCTGCCGCAATCGTTCTATTAACATCCATTTTCTCTTGCCTCAATAGCAGGCTGGAATCTTTTTATACTATACTGTTAAGCGGAACAGTAATGGGAGAGACGACTCATATGATTAAACGGTTGTACAGTCACATTAATATAAAACTCACATTTATTATGCTGTGCTTGCTTCTTGTTTCGGGCGGCTGTTCAGCGCCGGGCCCTGAGGGATTCGCCATTTACCTGACCGAAGGAGATATACCCCCTTCCAAGATGCCGATACTGAGCCATGTCGATCTCGCGGAGCAGCCCGTTCTCTCGGCGCAAGACATAATCTCGTATAATGTCATAACGCATGAGATTCTACTGACTGCGGATGCCTTCGATCGCATCTGCAGTCTGGCTGTGCCGACCAGCGGCAGTTCGTTCATGGTCTGCATCGACCGTCAACCGATATACTGGGGCGCCTTCTGGACGCCGTTATCGTCCCAGTCATTCGGCGGCATCACTATTATGAAACCGCTCGGCTCCCAGTATACAAAGACCATACAGATTGAGCGGGGTTATCCGTCAGCGTCTTTCTTCAGCGGCGAAGACCCCAGGAACAATCTGGAGATAATGAGGTCGCTGCAGCAGGCCGGCAGATTATCGGTCATAACATCGGCTTCTCCTGTGGAAACGCTTCCGCATTCCCTTAAAGGATACGAGCTGTATTCCTGGCCGATAAATGGCCTGTGGCATTTCACACTGGTTACGGGCACCAACCGCGATAAAACACTGGATGAGATAATCAGCACGGAAAACATAGTGTCCGCAGAGGGATGGGTACATGTGCAAGTGGCAGGATTGGATGCGCTAAAAACCCTTCTCGGCAGGCTTCCTCAAAACGAGCATGTCTTCTGGCTTGCGGGGCCGCGGTCGGAGCAAACTCCGCAATCGAACATTAACATCATGCTGCCCGCATCAGAGATTATCGACACTATCAAGGATCACGCCAGGCAGTATGGTTTAAACCTCGTGGCGCAGTCTCCATAATGCATCACAGCATAACATCACATTGACAAAGAAATTATGCAATAATATCCTACTATTAGAGGCAAGGACGTCTGTGATAGGGCCGGTACGCATTGACATGTGCGTTACGAATAAAAGTATTAACAAATACCGATACTATTAATTAGCAGTTTATTAAGGGAGGCAGTATGAAGCCGTCTGAGGAGAAGCGCTATGAGAAACTCAGTCCATTTGAGCTGAAAGATAAGCTCATAAAAATCGCAGGTACGAACAATGAGCGTATGATGATGAATGCCGGGCGGGGTAATCCAAACTGGATAGCCGTTACGCCACGATCAGCCTTCTATGAAATGGGTATTTTTGCCAACGAAGAAGCTCTACGCAACGTGGATTTGCCTGCAGTGGGCATGTCGCCTTTAAAGCCCGGCTCGGCTATCAGATTAAGACATTACCTGGACCAGCATCAATCCTCACCCGGCGCCAGATTACTGCGTGAGTCACTGGATTATATCAGGGATGTGCTCACGATAGACGAGGACGACTTCACCTACGAGATGGTGGATGGCATCCTGGGCGACCACTATCCCGAGCCGGACAGGATGTTGTCGATCTGTGAGAAGGTAGTACAAAAATATCTTGACCAGGAGATGTTCGAGGGCAATCCCCCGCCAGGCAACTTCGACCTGTTCGCCACCGAAGGCGGCACGGCCGCCATGGACTATATTTTCACCAGCCTTATGGAGAACCACCTATTACACAAAGGGGACACTATTGCGATCGGTACGCCGATCTTCACACCTTACATTGAGATACCCCGGCTGAATGACTATGAGTTTGTTGAGCTCGAGATAAAACAGAACGAGGATAAATACTGGCAGTATCCTGAGCAGGAAATAAACAAACTGGCCGACCCGGCCGTCAAGGCCTTCTTTCTGGTGCATCCCTCCAATCCCACATCGGTAGCCATGGATGATTCTACGCTGAAGATGATCGCTGATTTAGTACACACCAGACGCAAAGACCTGATCATACTTACCGATGATGTATATGGCACCTTTGTCAACGGGTTCCGGTCTATTGCAGCTGTGGCGCCGCGCAATACCATACTCGTATATTCGTTCTCCAAGTACTTCGGCGCCACGGGCTGGAGACTCGGGATCATAGGAATCCACCAGGATAATGCCTTCGATAAAATGATAGCAGCTTTGCCCGCGGAAACAAGGGCCGGTTTGCGTCAGCGTTACAGCACTGTGGTGCTTGAACCCGATAAAATGAAGCTGATAGACCGAATGGTGGCAGACAGTAGATCGGTGGCTTTGCACCATACCGCCGGATTATCGACCCCCCAGCAGGTGATGATGACGCTGTTTTCACTCTATTGCCTGCTGGATAAGGAAAATGTCTACAAGAGAGTGGCTCAATATATAGTCGCGCACAGGTTTTCTACGCTCTATGACTCCCTGGGGATACCGGCGCCGGAGAACAAATACGACGCTCATTACTACACCACTATAGACGTACCTGCCCTGGCCAGACAACGCTACGGCGAGGAATTCACCCGTTATCTGGTTAACAAACACCAGCCCATAGATTTCGTGGTGAGACTGGCTGAAGATAAATCCATCGTGTTAATGGACGGCGGCGGATTCGACGCGCCGGAAATGTCGGTTAGAGTATCACTGGCCAACCTTCCCAACACTACCTATGCGGCCATAGGTAAAGGGATCAGCGAGCTTCTCGACACGTACTACAACGAATGGCGGCAATCGAAGCGTAAATCATAGTTGTTTTACACTGACGAAAACAGGGGGTAGCTCACGTGGAACTTATCGTCAATATCTGCCGCAATAACCCTCAGATTGTCCTTTTCCTGGCCATGGCCATCGGCTATGCTCTTGGCAAAATCAAATTTTTCGGTATAAGCCTGGGCGCCACAACGTGTACGCTGCTGGCCGCGCTGGTACTGGGACAAATGAACGTTGAAGTGTCCCCGCTGTTAAAAACAGTATGCTTTGCGCTGTTTATGTTTGCCATCGGTTACAGGGTGGGGCCGCAGTTCTTCGGTGCGCTGAAAAAAGACGGCCTGAACTATCTCTGGATATCACTCGTCGTATGCTTTGTGGGACTTGCCGCCGCAATCTTTCTCGGCAAGCTATTGGATTTCGACCAGGGCACCACGGCCGGCCTGTTCGCCGGCTCGATGACCCAGTCGGCCGCCATCGGCACAGCCGAAGGCGCCATTGCCCAACTGCCCATCAGTGAAGCGCAGAAAACCCTGCTCGATACGAATGTGGCCGTGGCCTACGCCATCACTTACGTCTTTGGAACGGCCGGTACCATAGTATTTCTGAAAATGATCCCCCGCATGATGCGTATAAACTTGAAGCAGGAGGCCCGGAAGCTGGAAGAGCAGATGAACGGTGGCGCCGCCGCGGCGGATAAACCGGAGCTGTTTTCCTGGTCCAGGCAGCTTGAACTGCGCGCTTATCAAATACCGGCAAACGGCATAGCCGCTAAAACAGTCAGCCAGCTGGAGGCTCAATTTCCCGAGAAGGTTTACGTAACCAGGATCAAGCGTAACAGCGGAGCTATCAAGGTGGAGCCCGATACACTCATCCAGGCTAATGACCTGATCGCTCTGTCAGGCAATGCCAGATCGCTGCTGGCAGCGCCGCGGTTGATAGGCCCTGAGATTGATAATGCCGACATTGCTGAAGTTTTGGGCGAGGTGCTGGAGGTCTGCATCCTGAATAAGAAGGTTGTTGGCCAAACGCTGGGCGAACTCAGCAAGAGCAAGCAGGCACACGGCATATTCCTGAGCCGGGTAACACGCCAGGGCCATGAAATTCCGATAACTCGAGATACGGAAGTGCATAAGTGCGACGTCTTCCAGCTAATTGGCGTAAGAGAGGATGTGGAGAGGGTGGTCAACTACCTCGGCTATCCCGAGCGACCGACCAATATTACCGACCTTGTTATGCTGGGCCTGGGTATAGTTCTCGGCACATTGCTGGGATTGATCGTATTGCACATAGGTGACCTGCCGATTACGCTGGGAGTGGGTGGGGGCGTGCTGGTATCGGGACTGGTCTTCGGCTGGCTGCGCTCGATACACCCGACTTTCGGGCAGATTCCCGGGGGAGCCCAATGGCTGCTTTCAGACCTGGGGCTTAACCTGTTCATCGCCTGTGTTGGGGTATCTGCCGCAGTACAGGCGGTGCAGGCCTTCGAGACCACCGGATTGAGTGTATTCCTTGCGGGCGTGGCATTATCTCTGCTGCCAATCATACTCGGCCTGCTTTTCGGCCGATATATACTGAAAATGAATATCGTATTGCTGCTGGGAGCGGTCTCCGGTGCAAGGGTGATAACGGCAGCACTAAACACACTGCAGGAAGACGCTGAGAGTACTGCTCCCGCCCTTGGCTACGCGGTGCCTTACGCTTTCAGCAACGTGATCCTTACGGTGTTTGGCAGCGTAATAATAAACGTAATGACCTGAGAAAGGCCGGGACGCGCTCACAACCATCACCACATGTGCACCCATTTCCTGATCTCCGTCATGATTATTATGGTCTTTTTCTCAACGCCCTCCAGCGAATTGATGCGTTTGTTGAGAAATTCTGAGAAAGCTTCTATCGATTCAAACCATGCCCATATGCCTATATCGTAATTGCCGGCTACCAAAAGGACCTGCCGGACCTCGTCCATAGCGGAGAAGTAGCCTGCAATGCGATCAAGAGCGCCGTTGTCGACTTTCAGGGCGATTACGGAAGTTACCATTTTACCTAAACGAACATTGGGGAAAGCCTGTATATGTATTACGTTACTACTTAATAGATTATTGATTCTGCGTCTGATGGTTGCAGCACTGATATTGAGGCTTTTGGCCAGGCGGGTATTGCTCTGATGCGCATTCTTTTCAAGAGCTGTAATTATTTTTATATCGATATCATCCACCGGCTTGCCAATCATTTGACCACTGCCGCGAGTACCGGGAAGATTAATAAAGGCATACTTCCTATATTCCGTACAAATTGAGGTGTCGGTTTCCAGCACACCCTTCAGCGTGTATAACACGGTGTTTAAAAACCTTGAATAGGCCTCAACGGTAACAAACCAGCAGATCATAACCATGTTATAGTAGCCGGCGGCCAATGCCAGAAATCCAACCTCCCCTTGTTTTGTCAGAATATCAGCCGTATGTGATATGGCGTTATTATCAACTTTCAATAATATCGCTACGGTAAGTGAAGTCCTGGCACGGTTGATCTGCACTGCTTGTATACGTATGATATCCTCCCGGATCAGCCTGTTTACCCTGCGACGAACCGTAGGCGCACACATATTAAGCGTTCCGGCCAGCTCCGCGCTGCTTACACAGGCATCCTTCTCCAGGGCAGCAATTATTTTTTTATCGATATCATCCATTTGCTTCATGGCCTTCATTAGTATCATATACTACTTATGCTGTAAATGAAATGATCAATTTGTTCATTTTTCATATCAATCCGATAATTTTGCTATATATTATTGAACAAATCATTGACTTGCCAAAAAACAGTGTTATCATGCAAATACCTGTAAAAATTCATCACAACCGCAAAGTACAACGCTACTGTATTCTGGAGCAGGCAGATGAATTCACTACTTGACAGGATTAGAGTATTAGATCTGACCGACGACAGGGGTTTTCTCTGCGGGCGGATACTCGCAGAGATGGGTGCCGATGTTATAAAGGTTGAAAAACCCGGAGGCGATCCCGCGCGCAATATCGGCTCGTTCTATCACGATGAGAATGATCCCGAGAAAAACTTGAACTGGTTCGCGTACAATTTGAACAAACGGGGCATAACGCTTGATATCGCTTCAAATGATGGGTGGACGATCTTCCTCAAGTTAATCAAAAAGTCAGATATTGTAATTGAGTCATTTCCTGCCGGTTACATGCAGCAAATGGGGCTTGATTACGTAGTACTTAAAGCGATGAATCCTCGAATAATTATGACCTCCATCACACCTTTCGGGCAGACAGGCCCTTACAGGGATTTTGCTGCTTCCGATATCGTCGTTCAGGCCATGAGCGGCTACCTGCATCTTTGCGGGGACCCCGGCCACCCCCCGGTGCGTATAAGCATCCCGCAGGCATACCTGCATGCCTGCGGCGAAGCTGCCATAGCTACAATGATGGCGCTTTATCATCGGGAAAGCAGCGGAGAAGGACAGTATGTGGATGTTTCAGCGCAACAGAGCATAGTCAGGAATACTGTAAATGCTGTCCCTTTATGGCTGACCTATGGTGAAATACTGGAGCGCTCCGGAGCATTCAGAGTCGGGCTCGGCAAAAACCTGCGTGCGAGGCAAACGTGGGCCTGCAAAGATGGCTTTGTTAACTTTCTGTTCGTGGGAGGGATATTAGCGTCGGTAGCCGGGTCTTCGGGATTAACCGATTGGCTCGAGGAAGAGGGCATTTCAACCGATTATAAGAATAGATTGAAAGATTTCGATATATCCAAATTTACGCAGGAAGAGTGGGAGCAGATGGAGGCCCCGGTGGTAAAACTGTTCATGAAATATACAAAACAAGAGCTGTTTGACGAGGGTAATAAAAGGAGGGTCAGTATCTGTCCGGTTCATTCTCCCGAAGAGGTGGTGAACTACCCGCAACTGGAAGCCAGAGGATTCTGGACGGAGATCAGGCATGAGGAACTCGGCGCCGCAATCAAATATCCCGGAAGCTGCATCAGATCCACTGCGATGCCTGCCGGTCAACTTCGCAGGGCGCCGCTTATCGGTGAGCATAACGTGGATGTCTATCACGGTGAGCTGGGACTATCCGAAGACGAGATCGCAAGATTAAAGCAACTAAAAATAATTTAATATGAAGTAATTATGAGCAAACTGCCGCTGGAAGGAGTCAAGGTCCTTGATTTTACCTGGGTGATCGCAGGGCCACTTATTACGAAATGCCTTGCCGATTACGGTGCGACCGTGGTGAGAGTCGAATCCATGGCTCGCCCCTGTTTTCTGCGTGTATCGGGACCGTTTAAGGACCGTGTTGTCGGACCCGACAACACCACCTACTTCGCTTATTTTAATCCAAATAAATACAGCGCCTCTTTAAACCTGAAAAAACCGGTGGGGCTGCGGACAGCCCGGAAGCTGGCTGATTGGGCGGACATAATAGTGGATAATTACGTGCCGGGCAAACTGGCAAAACTCGGACTGGATTACGAGAGCGTAAAAAAAATAAACCCGGATATTATAATGCTCAGCACTTCGGGACAGGGCCAGTCGGGGCCGATGGCGGGAATCCCGATGACAGGCATGATCCTGGTAGCGCTCACTGGATTCATGTTCTTCAGCGGTTGGCCGGGCGAAGAAAGCACTCAGCCATTTGGGCCTGTGAACGATTTTATCACCCCTTCATTCGGCGTCCCGGCAATCCTGGCTGCTCTCCGTCACAGGAAATTGACCGGCGAGGGGCAATCCATAGATCTGTCACAACTTGAAGCCGGAATCCAATTTCTGGCGCCCGGCATACTGGATTACACCGCTAACGACAGGCAAATCGGAAACGTCGGTAATTCGTCTCCTGATGCCGCTCCACATGGAGTCTACCCCTGCGCTGACAACAGGTGGTGCGCCATAGCGGTTTTTTCAGACAACGAATGGAAATCGCTCTGTACGGCCCTGGAGCATACCGAGGCGGCCGACGATCCTTTGTTCAGCACTTTCCCAGGCAGGAAAAGAAACGAAGATGAACTCAATAAAATGGTCGGCCAATGGACCATCAAACATACTCCTGAATATATCATGCTCACGCTTCAGCGCGCCGGTGTACAGGCGGGAGTGGTAAAGAACTCCAGGGACGTCTGCGAAGACCCTCAGCTTAAAGCGCGCAATCATTTCTGGAACATGAACCATCCCGTCATGGAAGATTGCATCTGCTTTGGTGAGCCTTCCATACTATCGGAAACCCCCGCCCGGCTGCTCAGGCCCTCCCCCTGTTTGGGCGAACATACCGAATTTGTCGCTACCGAGTTCCTGAATATGTCCGGGCAAGAGCTTATCGAACTTTTATCAGATGAAAGCTGACTCGCGAGTCGTCCCCAAAAGAGGCATTTTCCTTCCGATTGTGGTAAACCGGCTGTTAATTAGAAAAAATATCAGGGTAACGCCGCATCCGTCCAGCGGTCATAATGCACCCTCTCCTCCCTGAACCTGTCCTCACCATGCGGTTTTTCATCAGCATATCCGAGGGAAACCAGCGCTATAGGAATAACGTGCTCCGGTATATCAAGTAACTTTCTTGTCTTTTCTATGCGCTCCTGCACCGGGAAAATTCCCACCCAGACCGCTCCCAACCCCAGGGCATGGGCAGCCAGCAGGATATTCATCGTAGCGGCAGCGCAGTCGAGCGGACCCCGGCCGGCGTTGACTTCAAAGGTTGGATCCTCACAAACCAGTATGGCCAGAGCCGCCTGGTCAAGCATATATGAGAATGTATGGATTTTGGATACCCGGCTGAGGATTGTACGGTCTTTGATCACCACAAACTGCCAGGGTTGCTCGTTAGCTGAAGAAGGCGCAGCCATTGCCGCCTGTAACAATTGCTTCACGACGTCAGCGGCCACCGGCCTGTCAGTGTATTTTCGGATGCTCCTGCGTGTCAATATACATTCGATGGTATCCATGCACATCTCACCCTATCCACAGATTATATTTACAGTTCCGGGCATATCTTCACATAGGAGGTTTGGCCGGCTTGAACCCGTCCGACGCCTCAACCGGCATGAAAAGCATGCCCAGGCACATGGCTTTCCCGGTCTCATCGAACCTGAGGGTGGAGGTGGCGCCGCCGCCCAGGGCTTTATACATGACCACCTGCAGAGCGTCGATGTTGGGCATCTCGTATACCTTGACTTCGCCTTTGACCAGATCTTTGTAATGGTCCTTGACCTTTTGCGGCGTAACCTGCTTTTTTATGATCTCGTAGTTCTCTTTATTGAACGCTATTATCCCCACGTTGGAGATATCGCCTTTATCGCCGCTGCGGACATAAGCCAGTTCTTTAATCAGTACTTTCTTGCTCATCTTTATTCTAGCCTCTTCATAATAAAACTTGTTGGAACTTCTTCGCGTGGTATCAGTGTCGGCCACAACGATATGTAGCTTCTCGGCTTTGAGGGAACGGACACTGTAAAACCCACCGGCGACATGTCCAGGAAAGACACGGCTATCATGCCCGCCTCGAGCGGGTTTTTACCCCTGGCCGCTACCCGCAGGCAGAGTTCATTAATCTGGTCTTCATCCGGCATGGGGACTATGGACTTGAGTATCGAATTTATACCAACGTAGTCGATCTGCACGTCCACGTCCTCACGCTTCATACCGTATTTGGCCAGGTTCTTCCAGCCCAGCTCCTCTACTCTTTTCGCTTTGGTCAAAGCTTTAGGCGCAGAGATGTAGTTCATGGTCTCCGCTATAAATCCTCCCGGATAACCTATAATCACCTTGAGTGTATCAGGCCTGCGTTTGCCGGTCATATTGCTCAGCCTGACCCTGTTGTTGCCCAGGTCCTCCACCTTAACCGCCGTCATATCGGCCACGCCGTCCGGCATAATGTAGTTTTTAGGATCATGCACCTCATAAACCAGCTGGCTTTTGACGGTCCATTCGTTGAGCAGGCCGCCTCCCGATGACGGCATCTCCAGTATCGCTGTACCATCCTCGCAAACCTCGGCCAGCGGGTAGACGATCTCATTCGGCTTTGGTACGTGTTCCCACACCGGGCTGGCCACTCCCGTAACGAAATCGGCGCATTCCAGCGTGTGTCCGATGGTTATGGCGGCGCCAATGCGCGGCCAGTATGCGTCTTCAAATTTCCATCCGAACTCGTGCATCATAGGCGCCACGAAAAGCGCGCTGTCCGAACACCTTCCTGCCACTACCACGTCGGCGCCGGCTTCCAGGGCGGCGATAATGGAATCGGAACCGATGTAAGCATTGGCGATCAGGATATTGTCTTTGATCTGGCTGATATCGTCCTCGCCCGTCTCCAGGTTGGTGAATTTCCATCCTTTCTTGAGCAGCTCATCGATCCTGCCAGCAATGTTGTCGCCTTTGATCACGGCAACTTTCAAGCCCTGGATATTGCTTTCAGCGGCTATCTTGAGTATCTGGTCCGCCGCAGCTTCAGGATTGACGCCGCCGCCGTTGGTGATGATTTTAACACCCCTCTTGTGAGCTTCAGGCAATACCTGCTTCATACCATCGATGTGCTGGGTCAGGTAGCCCTTGGTGGGATCCTTCTGCTGGTTCTTGGACATGATGGACATGGTTAGCTCGGCCAGCTGGTCGAAGCAGATGTAATTTAAATTTCCTTCCCTGACGAGCCTCAGGGCTTCTCCCGTCTTGGAAGGCGCGTAGCCCGAACCCGCTCCGATCCTGATTTTCTTCACTTTAACGCTCCTTCTAAATTCATTGATTGACTAAATACCTTTAAATACGGGCTTTCTCTTCTCGAGAAAAGCCTTTGTGCCTTCTCTGAAATCCTCTGTATTAAAGCAGATGTTCATTGCCAGGTTTTCGTTAAATAACTGCCTGGTTAACTCCTCATTGAACAAACGGTAAACCGTGCGATGGGTCAACTCGATCGACACCGAGGGCATCGCGGCTATTTTGCCCGCAAAGTCAAGGGCTGTTTTCATCAACTCTTCATGTGGAACAACCTGTGTAACAAGGCTTATCCGCTTTGCCTCGGCCGCGTCGATTGCCTCACCAGTATAAAATAGCTTCAGTGCATTATCAACCCCCACTATCCTCGGCAGCCAGTAACTTGCGCCCGCATCCGGCATTAATCCTATTCTTACCCATGAAGCTACGAATCTGGCTTTTTCTGAAGCTATGCGGAAGTCACACAACAGCGCCAGCGAAAGGCCCGAGGCGGCAGCGACACCGTTAACAGCGGCAATTACGGGTTTCCCCAGGTCCATAATCGCGTGGGGCATCACAATCATGCCGGGTTCCAGAAGCTCTGAGCGGGATTTCTCCAGCGCTTTATAACCGCCGTCTCCTATCCGTTCTTTGAGCCGGCCGGCAGCATCAGCGCCGGCGCAGAAGCCTTCGCCGCTGCCCGTGATAATCAGCACCTTGATATCATCCCTTTTTCTGGCCTGCTCCAGTATCTTGACAAAGCTCTCACCCATCGTGCTGGTGATCGCATTTCTCCTCTCCGGCCGATTGAGAGTGATAACGCCAATCCCGTTGTCGCATTCGAATAACAGTTCGTCTGTCGGATTATCCATTGTTTGCATCCTCCTGTTCAGTTGCGCATCATATCGGGCAGGAACGTTGCCACCTGCGGGAAAAAGAAAACAATGAGCACGCCCACGATTATCAGTGCGACAAACGGCGCCGTCCCCATAATGATTCTTTTCATGGGGATATCCGGAGCTATAGTCTTCATCACGAACAGGTTCAGCCCGACGGGAGGCGTCAGGTTGCCTATCATCATACACATTGTGACTAAAACCCCGTACCAGATAAAGTCGATGTTCAGGATTCTCATAACCGGGACCAGCGTCGGCAGGGTGAGCACCAGAATCCCGGCAGGATCGAGCAGGCAACCGAGTAAAACGAAAATAAACATGGTCAGTATCACAAAGGCGGTATTTGATATACCGCTCTTGACTATGGTTTCAGCGATCAGTTGCGGTATACCCAGGTAAGTGAGCAGATATGAAAAGGTAAAGGCGGAAAACAGGATGAAAATAATGAAGCATGAGATCCGGGCCGCGCTGAATAAAACGTCCCGCAGGCTGCGCCAGGTCAGCTTTCTGTATACGGCTGCGATAACCAGGGAGAGAAAAGCGCCCACGCAGGCGCTTTCGGTCGGCGTGCAGATACCTGCATAGATTGACCCCAGCACACCTACCGCGATCAATATGAATACCCAGATGTTCTTCAGCGATGCAAACCGGTCACGCCAGGTAACGTCGGACATGGCAGGTTCCACATCCTGAGGCCTGAATTTTGCGTAGACCAGAATATAAATAACGAAAACTACTGTGGTTACCATTCCGGGCAAGATACCCGCGATAAACAATTTACCGATGGATTCCTCGGTCAGCAGGCCGTATATGATGAACATTGCGCTGGGGGGAATGATAATGCTCAGGGTTCCGGCGGCCGCAATTATGCCGGCCGCAAAACCGCCGTTATATCCGTGTTTCTTGAGTTGCGGCATAGCCGCCAGCCCTATGGTAGCGGTGCCTCCGGAACTGCTGCCGCAGCAGGCTCCGAACAACATGCCCGCAACTGAAGCTGTTGCCCCGAGGCCGCCGCGCACCCGGTTAAACCATTTGCTCCCCGCATCAAACGCCTGTTCGGCTACGCCGCTTTTGCTTAAAAGCTCCGCCATGACGACAAACATTGGAACCAGTACCAGTGTAGAGTCCGTGCCGAATTTATAACTTATCACCGCCAATTGTGATAAGGCGTTTGGTCCTATGAAAATCCAGATCCCCAGCAGGCTGCTCAGGCCAATCGCAAAGGCGATCGGCATACCGACAAGAATCAACAAAACCAGAAAGGCGAACAGCAGTATCCCGATGATGCCAATGTCCACTATATTTCTTCTTCCACTTTATTTGCCGTATCCGGCAGTATGCCTGCTATGGCACCGGCAAGCAGCAGGATGTATTGAAAGAGTAAAACGAGCAGCCCGAAAGGGATCACCGCATAAAAAGGCCATAACGTTACTTCCAGTCTCGTTCTTGAAACCCAATGCAGGCTGTAGCTATCCCATGCCAGCGCCGCGCTCTTCCACAGCCATAAGGCGACAAACACAATCCCCAGTACATCAACGATGATTGCCAGTACTTTTCTGGGCTGCGGCTTCAGCAGCGTGGGGATCAGATCTATCTTGATGTGACCGCCCGTTTCAAGTGTGTATGCCGCCGATAGGAAAGTAGCCGTTAAAAGTATGTACGAAGATATTTCCAGAGTCCAGGCCGTTGGCGCTTTTAACGCATATCGTACAACGACCTCATATACGGTTAGAAATATGATGATGAGGAACCCGATACCTGAGATGGAGGCGCAGATTTTATTGAATTTACTCAGCGCCGGCTGTATTCTGAAATTATTTATCACAGCTATTTAATTCCATATATATTTTTTATCAGGGAAGCGTGTCCTGTCGGACTAGACCTGCTAATAACCCGCACCGTGTTTCCTGTATATGTCTGTAAGCTGCTGCGCCTCAGGGCTGGATGCAGCATATTTGTCCCAGATGGCTTTAGCCGGCGCTTTCCAGAGCTTGATTTCATCCGGGGTCGGGACATACATGGTCTCTCCCATTTCAGGTAATTCCTTGCGGCCTTTCTCGATATTTGCACCGTTTACCTGCAAAACAACTCTCATGAACTCGGGAGTGACCTTACCGATCGCTTCCTGGTCTGCGCTCGATATCTTGTTCCACTTGTCCTTATTTATGTAGAACAGGAAGCCTCCGGTTCCGATGTCAAGGTCACAATAATACGGGGCGACTTCGGGCAACTTGAAAGCCACCATGGACGGAACTGAAAGAAGCGTGCCGTCCGAAACACCGTATTGTATGGACTGGTACATTTCGGACGTCGGGAGGGTAACCGTGCTGCATCCCCAACCGGATATCAGCTCATCCATGGCGCCACCGGCGGATCTGATTTTGAGCCCTTTGGCTTCGGCAGGTACATGGACCGCTTTCTTTGTTGCCAGGCCGTATGCCGACGGGGCGCATGCATACCAGTTAATATGAATATTGTATTTTTCAAAACCTTTCTGGATTATGGGCAATCCTTCCTCAGCCGCCGCCAAATTGCTTTCTATATCAGATATTCCCACCCAGGGAAGCGCCCCAACATTGGCAAGAGGTACCTGGCCGACCACATAGTTGATTACGGTCATGGCTGCGTCCACGCTGCCGCTGTTTACCGCAGCCAGCTCTTCCGCGCCCGGGCAAAGCGATTCGCCCGGATTGACAACGATTTTCACTCTTCCTTCAGTGGCTTGCAGGACTGCCGCGGCATATAATTGCGCTATAGTGGCATATGTATTACCCGCCGGGTACATGGTTGCAGCCACAAGGGTGATCGGCTCCTGCACGGCTGCTTGAGACGCATCGGTTTCCGATGGTTTGGTTGTCTGAGCTGCGGGCGCTCCGGCGCAGGCAGCGGAAATATATAGAATTACCAATGCCAGCGCGCATATGGTGACGATTGCTTTGTTTCTCATTGATACCCTCCATCTGTATTGTTCTCGTCATTTTCTATCATTGTCTTTTACAAAGTTGATTCATCTTCTAATTTACCATATGCGCCTCCTCAAATATCAGGATCCTTCACTGGTTAACAATTTTATCAATTCATCTTCTGAAAGAGATAAAATCTCGCTGGCTACAAGCTCCGTATGCTCACCCAGGCAGGGAGCCGGCATACGGGGTTGCGCCGGCGTCTCCGACAGTATTGCCGCCTCGCCCAGATGCAGACAATCACCTATCGCAGGATGCTGCATAAGCCAGAAATGGTTGCGCGCTTTCAACTGCGGGTCTTCACACACATCTTTAGCGCTCTCCACGATGCCTGCCTGCACTCCTGCCGTCTGCAGCAGGCTCATTACGCTTTCAGGCGTCCTCTTTTTTGTCCATTGCCCGACCAGATCGTTAAGCTCCTCTTCGTTTTTCTTCCTGTTCTCTAATATATCGAACTTTGGATTGTCAGCCAAAGAAGGATCGCCCATGGCGGCGCAAAAAGACCTCCACTCGGCAGAGGAGAATACCGCTATTGCACACCATCTGTTATCCAGACAGGGATAAACGCCATGCGGCGCCGCATACGGCGAAGTGTTGCCGACATTTTCCGGCAATCTGCTATTAGCAGTGTAATCCAGCATACCCGGCTCAAGGAACTGAATGCCCGCTTCCAGTTGCGAGATATCAATAAACTGCCCCTCACCCATTTTGCCCCGATATCTCAGTGCCGCCATGATAGCAGCAAGGCAGAAATAGGGAGTGACAAAATCATTGACCGGGCCAAAGGGTTGAACGCAATCCCGTCCCGGCCACCCGCTGAAACTATTGAACCCGGAAAGCGCTACCAGGACGTTGCCTGACGTAGGCATCGGCGCCATCGGCCCGGTTTCCCCGAATCCCGAGGTGTTCAACATAATCACATCCGGATTGGTTACTCTTACTGTGTCATAATCAAGGCCCAATCTCTTCATCACACCGGGTACGTAGTTGGTGACAACGATATCCGCCCAGTCTGCAAGCTTCCGGGCGACGTTGAGCCCGGCGGAACTTTTAAGATTCAATGCGATACTGTATTTGTTAGGATTATAATAAGCAAAATAGGCCGAATTATCGGGGCCGTTACCGTTTTTAAAAGGGGCGGAAGACCTGGTAAAACAGGGGCGTGTAATGGTTTCCACCCGTACAACTTTCGCGCCGTAATCAGCCAGGCCCTTCGTCACCAGTGGGCCTGCTATGACCCAGGTTAAATCAAGAACCTTTACTCCATCCAGCGCCTGCTTTCCCATACCGTTTTCCATTCAAATTATTTTGTGCAGTTTAAATTTGTCGATCTCCGCCGGCGATAAGCCGAGCTCACCGCAAAAGACCTCCAGATTGTGCTCGCCGATCAGAGGCGCCCTTCTAAATTTAATGGCGGGCATCGCAGGGAACCGCATACAACCGGCGGGATACTTGATCACACAGCCGAGTTCCGGATGTTCCACATCCACCCAGAAATTTCTTTCCCTGAGCTGAAAAAAATCCACCACCTCCGCCGGATTTAATACCGGACAGATAGGCATGTGCCTTTTCAAGGCTTCCCTGAATAGCTCCTTTTTAGTATATCTCGCAAAAAACTCGGCTACCGGGGCTTCGAGTTGCTCCCACTCTTCCTGTGTAAACCTGGTTACGTCAAAGTTGTCCCAATCCATCTCCTCTCTCTGTTTGGTGGACAGGCCTTCTTCTTTGAGCCATTCAGCAAGTATTTTGTTCATTACCGCTCCCGGCGCACCCCCGAATATGACGAAATTAACCAGACCGTCTTTGCATGGCCATGTTTGGCGAGCACGGGTGCCGCTGCCCAACCCCACCCTGTATGCGCCTGACCTTTCCAAAATCATCCCATAATTAAACCACAGGGAGTTAGCGTTTACCGTGTTCCTGACCATGCTCTGTTGCGCCGATACATCGATATACTGCCCTTCTCCTGTGACGTCCCTGTGGTAAAGGGCAATTAAAGCAGCCACCGCCGCTTCCCCGCCTGCAAATAAAGGCGATTGCGGCAAACTAACGCGTAACGGGGGACGGTCAGGATCTCCGCAGATATATAAATATCCACTCATCCCCTGGACGATAAGATCCGAACCTGTGAATTTGTTGTAAGGCCCGGTCTGCCCGAAAGGCGTGATAGACGCCATGATAATGTCCGCCCTGACTTTCCTCAGCTCGGGATAGTCCAGACCTATCTCTTTCATATATCCGACTGGATAGGATTCCACAACGATATCAGACTTTTTCACAAGCTGCTTGAAAAGCTCCCGGCCATCCCCGGTTGTGATATCGAGGGTTATACCTCTCTTATTCAGGTTATAAGCAAACCAGGTCAGGCTTTTCTCGGGATCAGGTATATCGTGATAAAAGGGGCCTATACTGCGGGAAGCATCGCCTCCCGGCCTTTCAACCTTTATAACATCAGCCCCCAGCTCGGCAATCATCCGTCCACATAGAAAACCATTTTCGTCGGTCAGGTCAAGCACGCGTATGCCATCAAGTAGCGTTTTCATCAGGCCCATTCTCTATAACGAAAAGCTTAAATACGAGACTACCACCAACCATGTTTTCTATTGCTATGCCTTAGAGTCCCATCCCGGTATTTGGCCGTAGCCGAAACAGTATCTCCAGTTATGGATATATGCATGTTATCATTAATTTCATACAAGTCAATGATATGTTTATCTTCATCTAATATTTTTATCATATTGATCAATAAACTATTATCTTTGATCATTTTATTTACAGTACTCAGTAATATATGGTATTAATATTGATTATGCATCAGCTGGACGAAATCGATAAGAAAATAATCAGCGTGCTGGAAGTAGACGCTCATATGAGCAGTATGCAAATGTCAAAACAGCTCAATGTATGCGCTCCAACTATTCGTCGCAGGATAAACAGGCTTATAAAAAACGATATTATGCGAATACAGGCGGTTCAAATTAATCGTGCCAAAATATCGATAGCAGTTACCATTTTGCTCAAAGTGGAAAGCAATGCGATCACCCGGACGGCTGATTTATTAGCGAGTCAGAAAGAAGTGGGTTTCATAGTATTGACTGCCGGCTATTTCAACATAGTCTGCCTGGGCTGGTTCGAATCTGTAGAATCCTATTCCAGGTTTTTAAATACAATACTTTATCCAATAAACGGCGTACTCGATATGGACACTTTGATTTGCACTGAATACAGGAAATATGCGTTCATTAAAATGAACGGAGCTGCCAATCAAATCAAACCGGCTAATAAGCCGGTTGATGACATCGATATGAGAATAATCGAAGCGCTGGAAAAAGATGCACGCCAAAAGAGCACCAGGCTGGCAAAAAGTCTCAATATTAGCGCTCCCACCATCAGATGCAGGATAAACGACCTGCTGAATAATAATATTATTCATATACAGGCTTTCCCAAACTTGCGTATGGGTAAAACAATTGCAGCTGTAATAGCCTTGAAAGTAGCTAACGGCGCAGTTAACCGCATTGCAGATTGTCTATGTGATCTGAATGAAGTCAGACAGGTATTACTATACTCAGGCACTTACGACATAGGTGTATGGGCCTGGTTTGAATCTATCGAAGCTTTCTCCGAGTTCCTGAAGAATGTTATCAATCCTCTGGAAGGTGTTGAAAAAAAGGAAATTTCCATTCAAACAGAGATCAGGAAATGGGTACATATGTGGTAATAATATCTGCGCAGAGATAGCTGCGCAGAATGAGAGTTACCTGCATTGAGATCAACTGATTGTCCGCACAATTTCAACGGCACACGCAAACCTCTTTTTTATGGTTGGATCATTGTAATTGTTTGCGCCATCCAGCAGGCCCTGCAAAACGGCATACAGTATAGTTTCGGAATTTTTTTTAAGCCCCTGGTTGCAGATTTCGGGTGGACCCGCGCTTCCCTTTCCGGCGTATACGCTTTGTCCATGATCAGCGGAGGACTGTTTGCCATACCCGCCGGGTGGCTGGCGGATAGAATCGGCCCTGCTAAAATAGCGTTAATCTACGGCACCCTGATCGGCCTGGGACTGATATTGAGCAGCCGGATCACCGACCTGGTACAACTTTATATTACATATGGCGTTATTTTCGGTATCGGCACCGGCGGAGTATTTGCCGTTAGCAGCGGCATCACAGCCCGCTGGTTCTTCAAGAAACGCGGCCTCGCGTTAGGTATTGTCTCGGCAGGCGTTGGCTTCGGCATTCTCGTCATGCCGCCGGCAAACGAATATTTAATTCGCGCTATCGGCTGGTCGAACTCTTACCTGATTATCGGGATCATGGCTTTGATCATTTTTATCGCAACCGCCCTGTTTTTGCGGCGTGATCCGAAAGACATAGGTTGTTTACCTTACGGCGCTGTGAAACCCGAACCGGAGGATACGCTTATTCAGGGACAAAAACCATATCACCCGGCGTTCGACGGGGGGATGACATTATGGAACGCCTGTTTCACCCCATCCCTCTGGATACTTATTTTCACCGCAGTTCTTGTCGGCGTCTGTACGCAAATGATCTCGCTGCATCTGGTTAACTACGCTACCGACATCGGGATATCCCCGCTGACGGCTGCAACGATCATCTCCGTTATAGGGATTGGCGGCATCTTCGGCCGCCTACTGATTGGAAGCGGCTCGGACAGGATCGGTAATATTAATGCCATGATCCTGTGTATGGTGATACAAACCGCCAGCCTGATCTGGTTAATTTTCTCCAGCGACCTATGGATGCTCTATGTCTTTGCCGCGTTATTCAGCTTTGCCTTCGGTGGAGAAGTGCCTTTGTTGACACTGCTGGTCAGTGAGCAATTCGGCCTCCGGGCAGTGTCGGCCCTGGTAGGAGTTATGTTGCTTGCTACACGCCTCGGCGCTGCCCTGGGTTCCTGGATGGGCGGCCGGATATTCGATGCCACTGACAGCTATATTGTTGCTTTTATTATTGCATCGGCAGCCAGTACGATAGCAATGGTCGCTGTAATTGCCCTGAAGAAAATGAAAAAAAGCCTTTTCTCCCGGACAACAACCGGTCCGCAGGGCTGACGGGTATGCTGATTGAGACAGATGCGATTAGAAGCCGCAAATACTCATTACTGCCGGGCAGTAAAGCCTCGAGATATAAGTTGAGGTAGTCTATGTTAACTCAAGCGCAGTCATTGATTGAGCTGCGGAGACGGCAGTATAATGGAGATCGGCCGCTCCGGAGTATGAAGCATCCCGTTATGGAAGATTATATTTGCTCTGGTGGGCCTGCTGTACTATCGGAAACTCCCACCCGGCTGCTCAGGCTGATCCCATGTTTGGACAAACATACGAGATTTGTTATTCCCGGGTTTCTGAATATAGCCGGGCAGGAGCTTTTCGAGCTTTTATCAGATGCACACCGATCCCCCGGGCACAGGTAACAGGTTCAGGCAAGCGCAAAATCAAATATCGAAAGAGAGGGCTGTTATGGATGCAAGTTATACACTGGCTGACAATGTCGCGAATGTCACCATGAGGGACCTTCCCCCGGAAGTGGTGGATATAACCAGGAAATGCATACTGGATACATTCGGATGTATATTGGCCGGCTCCGGTTTGTCCCCCGATAGCGTAAATGTAATCGACCTGTTCATCCAGGCAGGTGGGAATAAAGAGTCCACAATAATAGGCTTCAACAAAAAGCTGCCTTCATGGTCGGCTGCCTTTGCCAATGGCGTGCTGGCTCATGCACTTGACTACGACGATATAGTTGACGAAGCCGGGGTCCATCCCAGCTTATGCACCATCCCCGCTACCCTCGCGCTGGCCGAGAAGGTGGGTGGCGTCACAGGAAAGGAGTTTATCACTGCCATCGCCCTGGGAAACGATCTGATATGCCGGCTGGGGACTGCGATCAAAAGGAAGCAGGAAGGATTATCGCTGGGATTCCGCCCTGCCCCGGTGCTGGGTATTTTCGGCGCAGCGGCTGCGGCAGGCAAGATTCTGAAACTCGACCGGGAACAGATTGTGGATGCCCTTGGAATCGCCTTCCATCAGGCTGCCGCAGGGACATTCGAGGTGTTCCTGAGCCCCGGTGATCCTAAAATAAGGGAGCTCTACGGCGGTAGCATAGGAATGCAGGCAGCCCTGGCAGCGCTGATGGCGCAAAAAGGAGTCACAGGCATTAAAACGAGCTTCGAAGGACCGGCGGGGCTGTTTAACCTGTATTTCCAAGGCAAGTACGACAGGGATTACCTGGTAGGCGATTTGGGCACGAGATACGATGGCGTAAACGTAGGATTGAAGGCCTGGTCGGCCAACAGAATCATGCATAATCACGTACAGGCGGCTCTGGAATTAACACGTGAGCATAACATTAACCCCACGGATATAGAGCAAGTCACTCTTTATGTTACGGACATACAAAAAAGATACGCCGGAGCAGACAGGAAGAAACCGGCCACCAGCACGGAAGCAAGGATCAGCCTGCCGTTTTGTGTGAGTGCTGCGATCGCCCATCAGGAACTTAGTATCAAGAGCTTTACCCCCGATGGGCTATCGGATAAGGTTACATTGATGCTGGCTGAAAAAATAATGGCCGAGGATACCAGCTACGGTGAGGTCAAGTCCTTTTTCGCGCCGGGCAAAGTGTCCATCAGGCTCAAATCGGGAGATACCTACACAAACCAGGTCGACCACCCCTTCGGGCATCCACGCAATCCCATGCGCCTGGAAGATGTCGAAAGGAAATTCAAAGACTGTGCTATGTACTCAAGGCGCCCCGGGGAAGCGATGCGCTTATGGCGGACGCTGAATGAGCTGGAAACAGTCAAGGATGTCAGGACGATTACCGGTTAATTCTCCTGGCTTAAACTAATACTAAAACTGTCACAAAGCTGTGAGCAACACCATTATAAAAGATGGAATGAACGGTCTAAGTCTGCACCTATCGTTAAAGAAATGATAAGATAACGATCAAAAATCCTCTTTGTTTGCTTAAAATCTATCTATGACAAACAGGAACACCGGAAGAATTGAAATGAAGTCGTCGAGAACCGCGGCTTTCACATGTTTATCAAGAGCAGCCTCGTTTATGGACGAAAGAGAGTGCTACGCAGGGCCGGACCGCATTGCTTATTTGCTGGTTCCCACGTTCTTTAAACTGCTGATAAAATTAAAATGGCCTTTTGATCTCTTCAAGCGGTTTTTTTTCGCCAAGGGTATATATGAATATGTGATAGCCAGAACCAAATACTTTGATGCAGTATTCATAGATTCCCTTGAAAAAGGTTTTGACCAGATAGTGATTTTCGGCGCGGGATTTGATAGCCGGGCACTACGTTTCCATTATTTGAATAAGGGTAATACCATATTGTTTGAGCTTGATGCTCCCATAACTCAACAGAACAAGCTGAAAGCATATTTATCGAAGGGCTTATTTATCCCGCAAAACCTCGTTTTCGTACCTATTGATTTTAACAAGGAAAGCCTGGCAGAGAAGACCGCCGGGGCCGGGTTCATTGCAGGTAAAAAAACCCTGTTCATGCTGGAAGGCGTCACAATGTATCTGTCTCAAGATGCCATACAAAGCACCTTCCGTTTTATTGCAGATGTCTCAGCCAAGGGAAGTATGATCGTCTTTGACTATATTTATGGCGGCGTTCTACGCAAAGAGAACAGACTCTACGGAGAAAAAAATATCTATAAGACGGTGGCGGGCGTCGGCGAGGAGTGGACGTTTGCCTTTGAAGAGAACGAGATTGCTGAGTTCCTGGACAAGTACGGGTTCCAGCAAAATGACCACAGCAGCCCATCAAAGCTCGAAGACAGGTTTTTCCGGAATTCCAGCGGCGTTATGGCAGGGAAGATCAACGGTACTCACGCGATCGTAACAGGTATCAAGATGTGATGCAGCCGCCAGTGGTTAGCATTCCATTTATATTGTACAGGATGTTATCTCCGTGATTTGTCCGGTTGCGGGAACCGCTGACAGCCCATGTCCTTTGCGGGCGATGACTGTTTGAAGAAAATATGGGAATGAAGTCCTGATCTGGAAACTGGTAATGCCCGTCCTGCGAAATATTGCTTCAATCTCTTGAGCGCTATAAGCGGCCCTGAAAGAATCAAGCTCCCCCCATTTCACGGGCAACGAGCACAACCATTCTATCCTGCGGAAATCCAGGATATACAGCGCGCCGCCGGGCTGCACAGCATCCCACAGATTGCGGATAGATACGTCGGGATCTTTCCAGTGGTGTAAAGAGAAAGTCGTATAAACCAGGGCAAATGTGCCCAATTTACGCATGAATTGCTCATCGCCGACATCGCCCGGAAGGCAATGTATTCTTTTTTCCAGTTGCTTTTCCCGGATAAATTCCTCGGCGACCGCTATCATGTCGGGCGAGATATCAACTGCGGTGATCTCACTGTCAGGTTTACGCCGCGCAATCATCATCGCAAGAAACCCGGGCCCTGAACCCATTTCAAGATAGCGGCCCGAGATGTTCAGCCCCTCGATATTTTTAATCATATTGCCATACATCAGCCCGGCATATTTACCAATGGATAGCGCGTATGATCTCGCATTTTCCAATCCATCAATCGCCTCTTTATGCTCCATTCTTTCAGCCATTTTGACCTCCTTTGTAAATTCATTAATTTACCTGCATTTAGCCGCACATATGAGAATAGCCCGCGCTCAAGGTCTGTAATCTTTCAGAATCAGTTCCACCATATATTAGTTAGTCCTTACAAAGTTATTAAGTTGTTAAAAAAGGCTGCCGCTTAAGACAACCTTTTATTGGCGAGCCTTACTTTTCTTAAGGCCTCCAATGAATATCTCAATAAGAGTTTCCACCACCTTATCGTCCGAGAAGGGCAGCGGAGGACCGGTTATCGCCACCGACTTATCGGCGATATGCATAAAAACCGCATCGATAAAAAGCCTCGCAGCGATCCCGGCATTGGTTTTCACGAATACCCCCTCATTTATTCTTTTTTGAATGTAATCGGTTATCAGCGTGATCATAAGAGGCTCGGTTTCATCAGACCTGGTCAGCTCCCAGAAATGGCCGCCTTCGATTGAGCTGAAAATAGCCAGTTTCATTATCCTGGGATCTTCACGATTGTGCTTGATGAAATGCAAAGCAAGCGTGCGGAAGAATCCGGCATCATCGTCTGTTTTTTTCAACTGTTTTACAAGTTCGCCACTGACCGGATGCGCATGAAACAATTTGGCCAGCGCCGCCCGTATCAGCTCGTCCTTGGTCTTGAAATGCTGAAATATAAGCGTCTCACTGATGCCGGCGGCCTCGGCAATTTCACGTGTCCGCGTGCCGGCAAAGCCCTTCTGAGCAAAGATAGTCAGGGCGATATCAATAATCTGCGCCTTTCTGTTTTCGCCACTGAGACGCTCCCTGTCCTGCTTCTCTGATCGCATAACCCACCTGATATTAGTAATTACTTACTAATGTTATACCAGGGCGGAGGACGCTGTCAAGTCATTGTAAGCCTTCGTAACATATTGAAGTTTTAGGAGGGGGTCAAAAAATGGCGCTGTCTGCGCATTAATCCGGGGACCAACAATCGGTTATATACAGGATATAGACTATTGGTGAAATTTCGGTATACCTATCCATCTGGGGGTTCTATCCATATATTCAACGTAGGACTGGCCGAATTTCCGGCAGCAATACTGCTCTTCCTGAATCATCTGCAGCCGCTGCAGGAAAAAGGTGATCACCGTGATGAGCAAAAATAGCCACGAAGCGGCGGCGATGCTGACACCCAGATAGACAAGAATCATGGAAAGGTACATGGGATGCCGGGAAAAGCGGTAAATGCCTGCAGTAAACGGCGTATCTGGCGCCGTCCGCACGACGATTAATGTCGCCCATACAAGAATCAACAATCCTATAACAAATACTCCCAGCCCAACGTAAAACCACGCCGTTCCCATCTTCAGCGGCAGAAAGATGGAATACAGGGTGGCGCCTATCCAGAAGATCTGCGTTACCCAGCCCGACACTCTCCCTCTCAGGTCTTTTTTAAACTCCTCGGGATGGCTGGTCCTCTCGCCGATTTGTCCGGGTAACACGAGCACGGCAATCCATTGCAAAGGATAAATCACCATGAACAACCAGGCGTTGCATACACCTATCTCGAACGATGGCATGAGTGACATGATTGATTATTATACCCTTTTCACGCTATCAATATTCAAGCAAAGGCAACAGGCGCATATCAAAAGAGTTTCATAATTTGCACATCACCATTTAATATGCAATAATTAAGCCAGCTTAATTATGATGGCTCGATCATTTGGAGATATTAAGATGGAAAGCGAACGGATAGAGGAATACCTGGAAGCCATATACAAAAGGCAAGGCAGGGAGACCCCTGTTTCCACTTCGTCGCTGGCTGCCGACCTGGGCGTATCACAGCCTGCAGTTACGGATATGCTGCGAACCCTGGAAAACAAGGGGTTGATCGACTACAAATCGAGGAGAGGGGCTGCGCTTACGCGCTTGGGTGAGCGAAGTGCGCTGGCAGTAATAAGGCGTCACCGCCTTTGGGAAAGATTCCTGACTGATGTTCTGGGCATGAAATGGGACAAGGTTCATAAAGAAGCCTGCCGCCTGGAACATGCCACCTCCCCCGACATTGAGAAGGAGTTATCGAGCATACTACGCGGTATCGATACCTGTCCACACGGGCATTTCATACCGGATAAAAATGGAAATATCAAGCCGGAAAAAACCACGCTGCTGTCTGACTTCCGCCCACCACGCAAGGTGCGCATACTGGCTATCGACAATGAAGATCCCAAGTTATTGAGGAAGGTGGAGAAGTTGGGCCTGCGGCCGGGCGCGGTTGTCAGCGTATTGAAAAAAAACAAGGACGGCTCGCTCGATATTGAATTCCAGAATGCGAAATTTACGCTGGACAACGCCACATCCTCCGTCCTGACAGCTGAGTAGGTGCCTGCGATGTTATCTCCCAACCAAGAAATCTTAATTGCTCTGGGCGAGCTTCCTCCCGGTGAAATTGCGGTGATCAAGACCTGCGGGGGCGGGCGAGGATCCATGGGAAGGTGCCTGTCATTGGGCTTCACGCCGGGCAGCGTCATTAAAATGTTAGAAAACTATCGCCGCGGTCCCGTACTGGTAAGGGTGCATGATACTGAAGTGGCAATCGGCAGGCAACTCGCTGAAAAAATAATAGTAATACGAAAGGGAGCCTCGTCATAGAAAGCACCGGGACTAAAGAAATTACGGTCGCCCTGGCCGGCGCGCCCAACGTGGGCAAAAGCACCATTTTCAACCTGCTGACCGGCCTTTCTCAGCATGTCGGCAACTGGCCGGGTAAAACGGTTGAACATAAAACAGGTGTATTTCGCCAGGGCGAACTTACGATGAACATCATCGATCTGCCCGGCACATACAGCCTTACCGCCAATTCGGTAGAGGAACAGATAGCCCGGGATTACCTGGTACATGATGATCCCGATGTGGTGGTGGCTGTTCTGAATGCTGCCAGCCTGGAACGAAATCTTTACCTTGTAGCCGAGCTGATAGAGCTTGCCCCACGCCTGGTAATTGCGCTGAACATGCTTGATGTAGCCGAGCAACAGGGTATTAAAATCGATACCGAGGCTCTGTCACGAACACTGAATATACCGGTTGTACCTATCGTAGCCCGCGCCAACCGGGGCATGCGTGAGCTGGTTAATCAGATCGAACAGGAGTACGGCACGGCCGCCGGCCTGCCTGATGTAAAGCACATTGAATACGGTAATGAGATAACAGGCGTGATAGACCATGTTAATAGCCTGCTGGATGACGGGATAACCACTCCATACCCGAAACATTGGACGGCCATGAAACTGCTCGAAGGCGACAAACAAATCAGCAAGCTGATCAGGGCGCGTATGCCGGCAGAACGTTGGCCGGTGCTCGATTCGTATTTGAGCGAACACGAGTCGGCAGCTGTCACTATCGCCATGCTGCGCTTCGAATGGATTGAAAGGATGATGGCGATAGCGCAGCAAAAACACCACGTAGGCCAGGTTTCTCTAACTGAAAAAATCGACCGCGCCGCCACACATCCCATATTAGGCCTCTTCATGCTTTTAGCCATTCTGGGAGCCATGTACTGGCTGGTCTTTAGTATCGGCGTCCCCATGCAGGAATTCCTCGATATCAATTTGATTGTGAGGACGCGGGATTTTATATACACACTTTCATGTATGCCGCAATGGCTCCAGGGCTTTCTGGCCGACGGCGTTTTGAGCGGCGCAGGGACAGTCCTCACATTTATACCCATACTTTTCTTCTTCTTTGCAGCATGGGCATTTTTAGAAGACACCGGCTATACGGCCCGGGCCGCGTTTGTAACAGACCGGTTTATGCATACTCTTGGGCTGCATGGCAAGTCATGCATGCCGCTGGTACTGGGCCTCGGCTGCAATGTGCCCGCTATCCTGGGTACACGCATTATAGACTCGCCTCGCGCCCGCCTGCTCACCATACTGCTGACACCGCTCGTACCCTGCACAGGCAGAATGGCTGTAATAGCCATCATTGCCGCTGCATTCTTCGGCAGCGCAGCTGCATTGATAACAATCGGGATTATCATATTCAGCTTAATAATGATGACTGTAGTCGGAGTGATACTCAACAAATTCGTTTTACGGGGAAAGAGCAGCGCATTGATCATGGAATTGCCGCTTTACCATGTGCCCGACCTTAAACTTATCGGCATTGTAACCTGGCAGAACATACTTGCGTTTATCAAGCGCGCCGGCACTGTGATACTGGCCGTCTCCATCCTGGTTTGGCTGCTGTCGGTAATCCCTAACGGGGATATCAACGACAGCCTGCTGGCGGAGATCGGCAAATGGCTCGAGCCTGTGGGGCGATTGATGGGACTAAACTGGCAAATGATGGTGGCGCTTCTATCCAGCTTCGTGGCCAAGGAAAATACCATCGCTACCCTGGGCGTGATTCTGAGCGGCAGCGGCGGCGATTTCACTCAGCAAATCAAGACCATTTTAACTCCGGCCGCAGCAATAGCCTTCCTGGTGGTACAGGTGCTGTTCATACCATGCGTGGCTACAATTTCCGCCATCCGACAGGAGACTGGAGGCTGGAAATGGCCGATACTCGTACTGATCTTTCAAATGGTCCTGTCGTTTGCTATAGCTATACCGGTATACCAGGTGTTGAGGCTGTTCCCGGGCATGTAGCAGGCAGGTCCGCAAAACAATCATTGAAAGGAGACGGCCATGTCTAAAATTTTTAATGAAAGAGAAGATATGAGATTAGGCAAATTTGAATATCATGCAATGAACAATCCGCTCCGAAGGTGGGTGCAGAAACATATCGAGTTCAAGATATTTAAAGACCAGTTAACGAAAGCCCGCATTGAACTGAATAGCAAAGCAATCATGGATGGGGGATGCGGATCGGGATACGGCACCGAGCTTATTCTAAGTGAATTCCATCCATCACGCATTGTTGCTTTCGACTTTATGCCGGAGCAGATCAGCCTGGCAAAAAAGCGCGGCCTTAAAGTCGATTTTACCGTCGGGGACCTGACGATTATTGATGCAAATGATGAAACCTTTGATGCTGTCTTCATATTCGGCGTCCTTCATCATATTCCGCAATGGATAGAAGCGCTGATGCAAATATCGAGGGTACTTAAACCCGGTGGAATTCTTATGATAGAGGAACCCAGATACAGGTTCGACTGGAGCGATTTCGAATCGGGTATTGAGCAGGCAAATTTGGAAATTGTCGACCTGAAAACATCATTGGCCGGCTACTTTCATTTCTATCTGTGCAGAAAACCTGACTGAAACCTTTGCTTTGCGGATTATCCAAATTCACAAATGCTCTTTGATCCCCCCGGTTTGATCACTTGACAACACCCTTAACCTTATCTATAATATATCAAGATATATCTTGATAATACTAATTATATCGAAACGAGCAAGAGGAGACAGAAATGTTCAGAGGCCATTTCTACGGACGTGAGCGGTTTTTCCGTGGCTTCGGTCATGAAAGCCCTTTCAGCAAGGGGGATCTTAAATATGTGGTGCTTGACCTGTTGAAAGACAAGCCCAGGTACGGGTATGAAGTTATACGCGCGCTTGAGCAGCGCTCGCATGGCTTTTATACGCCGAGCCCCGGTGTAGTCTACCCGACATTACAAATGCTCGAGGAGATGGGCTATGCCGGCGCCGCGGAGCGAGACGGAAAGAAAATTTACACCATTACCGAGGAAGGCCGTAAATTTTTAACGGAGCAAAAAGACCTCACCGATGAAGTCAAGCGCCATATGAATCATCACTGGAATCCCGAGAACATAGCTGCTTTAACTTTAATGATGCGTGAATTCGGTGAACTGGCGAGGGTTGTGCACTACCAGGCGCGCCGTATAGCTCCCGATAAAATGCAGCGTATACGTGAGGTGGTCTCCCGCGCTGCGGTGGAGATCAAATCAATCCTGGAAGAATAAAGTGTGTGGAGGCATATGACCGTGTCAAGGAAAAATGAAATCCACGTAGAATTGGATGAGATAACTCACGATTACTATGCTGTCTGGGAGCCTATAGCCATGGGCGCAGGTAAAACGATTAAGGAGGCGCTGGATGACCTGAGGCAGGCAGCGCATTTCGGTATAGATATATGCATCAATTTAAAGTTGAAAGATATCGACCTTTCACTGTAAAGCAGACCGCCATAAGTTATTCAGATGCTGCCGGGCTTATGCGCCAGGGTCCGCCGAAAAAATGGGGCTCGTTACTTACGCCACCCAGTTCTTTTTGTATACGCTCGGATTCATTGTAGGTAGTTTCCCGATAAATGCCACTAAACTCATCCCTCCTGGGCAAGTCCCTTGTAGCGTAATAGGGCGCGAGACACACAAACAGAAAAATGATTGCCACGAGAGATAAGAGCAGCAGCGATCCCCTTTTAAAGTACTTATTAGTCAACGATTTTATCCAGCCCCAGTACAGTACGAGATGAAGGACTATCACGATGATAAATAAAAGGGATGCTCCCCAATGTAATGTGCCCCATGTATAGCGTGTGAGGCCCAAAACAGTAGTACCTGTCAATTCGGCTGGGAAACGATGAAGAATTATGCCGGTAAACACCTGGCTCAATAACACTATAAGTATGAGTATATCCGCAATGTAGTTGGTCAATGCCCGTTTCACAATTCTTCGCCTCCCGACTTATTTTTATAAATAGTCATGCTTAACCTCAGGTATTATGCTTGTTAACAAATATGAAAATCCGGCCTTTTCTCTCATTGCTGACGAATCCGGCTCTTTCAACATCTTCAATTAAGCCGGCGGCGGAGCCTGTTGTTTTTTCAAAAGACAGCAGCCCTCCCGGTTTAAGGATACGGTGCATTTCAGATAGCACTCGACTGAGGCCTCCGGAAATGTAGCGGAGACCGAAAACAAAGCATAGGTCAATGCTGCTATCCGGTAATCCGCTGGACGCAGCATTTATCAGCATCGGTTTAACATTCCGTATTCCCTGGCTGCGAATCTTTTGCTCTACTCTTGCAATGGCCAGCGGGTTAACATCCGTTGCGTAGACAATGCCCGCATCTCCCACTATTTTCGCGGCCGGAATTGTGAAGAAGCCCGGTCCACACCCAACTTCCATCACTTTCTGTCCCTGGATCAATCCTGCAGCTTCCAGCAGCCTGTAGGGATCTTTAAGACGCGGCAGCAAGGGATTGTCGTGCATCAGGCTTATCATCCAGAAAGACAAGCGAGATGTATGCAGATCATTGAAATGATTTTTTCCCTTAAATTTTGTGCTCATAATTAATCCTTCCTTTAACCGATCGATTTGCCATGATTATTTCCATCCAGCCGGTAAGTGTGCCCGGCTTACGCGTCAGCTTTTTCCTGTTTTAGATCGCGTACAGGCATGAACCTGAGCGTCATCACAGCGCCGGCCAGGCCAAGGGCACATATCATCAGTAATACTACCCGCCAGCCATCCATGTAACTCTGTCCCGCCAGTAATGCTATATCTCCCTGGATGTTCTCAGGAAGCGTACCTGCAATTTTCACTGCGGCTCCCACCGACTCCACGGCAATCCCGTAAATTCGATCCGGGACAGACGAAAAAGCAGCAAGCGCCGCCGCCATCTGCAACTTATATACGCTGCTGAGCGCCGAGCCTATTGCAGCAACGCCCAGCGCCCCTCCAATTTGTAATGAGACATTGCCAATAGCCGAACCGACACCCGCGCGGCCTGCCGGCACTGCACCCAGCACGGCATTCAGAGAAGGTGTCATGATGTTACCTAAAAAGAAACTCAGGGCGAATATCAGCACACCGATCTGCCAGTAAGCAGTATCTATCTGCCAGAATGAGATAACAAAGGCCACGGCTGCCATGCCCAGGAAACCGGATGCTACGACATACTTTGTACCCCGGAGTCTGACAAAGCGGTTGCTCAGCACCGAGCCTGAAGCGTAGCCTAAAGCAATCGGCAGAAACCGTATACCTGTCTCCAACGGGGAATAGTTTTTAACAAATTGCATATACATCGTGAGTACGAAAAGCACCCCGAACATAGTGACAGCCATCAAGCCAATGCTACCGGCTCCCATGGACAGGCTCGGGTTACGGAAAAGCCCGATATCCAGCATGGGTGCAACAGCCTTCTTTTCCCATTGGACAAACAGGTATCCAAGAATTATGGCGCCTGCCAGACAGACCATCACTACCGGATTTGCCCAGCCCCAGTCGCTACCCTTGATTAGTCCGAAAACCAGTACAAACAATGTTAGGGCGGACAATAAGGTACCCGGGATATCGAGCCTGCGGGGCATGGGATCGCAGCTATTGGGCACAAGGAACCATCCGGCAATCAGCGCCGTAGCCACAATCGGCACATTAATGAAGAAGACAGCATTCCAATCAAACTGCTCGATCAGCATTCCACCCAGGAGCGGACCCAGGGCCACTCCTACGCCATTCATGGCGCCCCATATTCCAATAGCCTTGCTACGCTCTTCTTCCGGGAATATGTTCGTAATTATCGCCAGAGTTGCCGGCATTATCATAGCAGCGCCTGCGCCCATGAAGACACGCGCCAGTATCAGTTGCCAGGCTGAGACGGAAAACACAGCAGCCAGGCTGGCTATCCCGAACACAGTCATACCGGCGCGCAGCATTGTTGCCCGCCCTATGCGGTCGCTGAGCGTACCCATCGTAAGCAGTAACATGGCAAATGAAAGAATGTAGGCATCTACGATCCACTGAAGCTCCGACACGGTGGCGCCAAATTCACGCTGTATGGTCGGCAGCGCCACGTTAAGTATGGTGTGGTCAATAACAACGATCAGGATCGCCAGCGCCAGCACGGAGAAAGCCCACCATCGGCGACCGTAGATCCGTTCCTCATCCAATGCCCGATTTATAATCATTATACTGATACCTCCCTAATTTTAGTAATTACTTACTAAGTTTTTCTGCTCTTAAAAAAGGCGCGCGGGCCGCTAATCCCGGCGCGCCCAGATATTCACTCACCATCATTATTACTAAGTACTTACTAATAATATATCACCTTGATTTTCTTTTGTCAAGACCCCCCCAGCCCACACGGGGAAAAGTATACATCTCCATCTGCTCTGTGGCGGGTCATTGGTGACAGTTCCCGAACTTTTCTTTGCGAAGAGGTAGTTGATTCCTGGCATACAGCAGTTACTTTTGGATTATTCGAGTATCACAAAATGACTTGATCGTGTCCTTTACTTTTGTTTATCCTAATATTACAATAAGTTTATTAGTGAATACTTATAGTATTTTGCATGGAGTAGCTAAAGTGAGCAGTATTGAGGATCAGGCAAATCTATTTGGTATCTTGGCCGACCCCACACGACTCAAGTTGCTAAGGCTACTCTCTCAGCAGCAAGCGTCAAGGGCACTTTGTGTCAATGCCCTGGCCTCCCAATTGGGTGTTTCGCAATCAGCCATCTCGCAGCATCTCAGAGTGCTAAAATCGGCTGACCTGGTCAAAGGGGAAAGGCGCGGCTATCGTATTCATTATTTCCTGAACAAGGCAGCGTTAGTTCAGGCTCAGAAACAAATATCTGGAGTTCTCCCTTTTAGAGATAGGGAAATTGACGGAAAGGGCGCAGGTGGAGCGAGATAACTTACCGGCTATTGTGGTTACAAACCTCACCAAGCGATTTGGTGAAGTCTTTGCAGTAAACGACATCAGTTTTCGGGTTAACAAGGGCGAGCTATTCGGCTTTCTCGGACCCAACGGCGCCGGTAAAACGACCACCATTAATATGCTTACCGGCTTATCCAGATCGGATGCAGGTAAGATTACTATTGGCGGGATAGACTGTACTCGCAATCCCAAAGCGGCTCAACACCTGACAGGTATTGTTCCCGACGAAAGCAACCTCTATCCTGAGCTGACTGGATTCGAAAACCTTGATTTCTGCGCAGCGCTCTACGGCATACGAAAAAACGAACGTGAGGCATGGTCACGAGAGCTATTAGATACATTCGGCCTGGCCGATGCCGCCAAGCGCAAATTTGCCAATTATTCCAAGGGGATGAAACGTAAGCTCACTTTTGCTGCCGGCATAATCCACCGACCGCCCATACTGTTTCTCGACGAACCGACTACGGGAATTGATGTAGCCAGCGCTCGTCAGGTGCGGCAGATAATTGCCGATCTCCACAATAAAGGAACGACGATCTTTCTCACCACACACTACATCGAGGAGGCTGAACGGCTCTGTGAACGGATTGCATTCATTGTAAATGGTAGAATCGTCCAGACTGACCGCACTGCAAACCTTTTGCAGCCTTTGATGGGGAAACACGTGATTATTTTCTCTGTTTCCGATTTGGAAAACCGCCTGATCAAAGAAATGGCCTCAGATTTTCCTCAATATCAATTCCAATCAGTCGCATCCAACCAGATAAGTATCGAATCAATCGAACCAGTCAACATCGGTCCGTTAGTGCGCTTTTTAGAAGAACGCAAGATCCAAGTTACCGAAGCCCGCAGACACGCTCCCTCTCTTGAAGATGTTTTCGTCCAGGTTACCGGCATCGAAGCGGGACTAATGCGCAAGGAGAAGGAAAAAGCTGGAGGCGGGGGGAATCAGTGAAACGCTGGATCGCTTTCTCGAACATCTTTATCAAGGATATGCGGACTTATTACCTTAAGCCCCCCAACATCAGCTGGGGCATTATATTCCCACTGGCCTGGACGGGAATGTTTTTTATCAGGTCAGGGAGCGGATTGGAAAGCGTACTGGAACTCCTGCCGGGCGTAGTGACTATCGCCATACTGTTCGGCACTACTTCGTTGTTGTCAGTGACCATTACCTTCGAGAGACGAAGTCGGTCGTTTGAAAGGTTGCTTCTCGCACCTATCTCTCTTGAATTACTTATGCTGGCCAAGACCTCCGGAGCTATCCTCTTCGGTATCGTCAATGCGTTTGTCCCTATAGCAATCGCTGCATTTCTGGCAGATCTGTCGGGAATCGCCTGGTCTTCGGTTGTACCTGCCATAATCCTCATTAGTATCGTATCGACCTTCCTCGGGCTTTTTATATCGGTCTCTGTAAGCGAGGTATTTGAAGCGCAGACCTTTTCAAACTTCTTCCGATTCCCGATGATATTCCTGTGCGGACTATTCTTCCCGATATTATCGCTGCCCGTATTCATTCGCCCTCTTTCTTATGTATTGCCTGTGATGTACGGTGTTGATATTCTCCATGGGGCGGTTAACAGCGAACACATCATGTCTTTCACCCTTGATTTCCTTATACTCTGTACATTCTGTGTTGTTCTATTTGTATTGAGCCTGTTTAATATAAAGCGGAAGTGGATTACTTGACCGCGGGCGCAGCATGAGCTCTCAGATAAATCCGGCTTCCGGCTATTTTGGTTACACCGCGAAATTTGGACCTTGAATCCACCTTTTTGGAAGGCTTTTACTCGGAAGAACCTGCCTCCGAGTAGCCCGGAATACAAGGATGCGAAACATCCTTGTCCGGAGAGTGTCTGAGGACGATGTGCTAATGGGATACCCGGGTGCTCATATATCCTATATACCGTCAAACCATCCGTAGTAATATTTTCGCAGGTACTCTTCATGAGCATATGTTACGGCGACGTCCTCCTCTCTAAAAGAATACCTGTAATCATTACAGTAACCCATTAGCAACTTATACGCCCAATTCAGTTTCTTCATAATTTCAGTCTCATCAACACCACCACTATGCTTATCGGGATGATAACGGTGGGCAAGTCTTTTATAAGCACTTTCAATATCCTTTAGAGATGCTGTATCGCGCAGCCCCAGAAATTTTCGTGCCTCATCTATCTCATCAAAATTAGCCATAACCTCAATTATCCTACCTTGGCAGTGCCCCTCCGCTGCCTTTCTTCCCGGCCACAATTATCACAAACCCGGCGGAGGGCGAAAAGCCGTCCCGTGGTAATTCTACCTGTTCTACCTTGCCCGGATCTTGGAAAAGCGTCGAAATAACTGTCTCAACCAGGAAACCAGCTTGTTCCATCAATATCACCACTTCATCATAATTGTAAAAGTTAGCATACTTATAGAATCGATGGCCCTTTTTCTTCTTCTGCACGTAGAATTTACCCCAGGGGCTCTCTCTCAGTACCAGGCCCAATACTACCTTACCTTCGGGCGACAAAACACGGAGAGTTTCCTTCAAGACATTAAGGGGCGAGTGGAAAAAGCAGAAGGTCATGATAAAGAATGCGGTACCGAAGGATGCCGTATCAAATGGTTGCTGCTCTCCTTTACCTAAAAGTGCGGTGATTCCCCGCTTTCTGGCTATCTCAAGCAGTTTGATAGAAGGGTCCAGCCCTATCTCTATACCCAAAGCATAAGCGAAGCGGCCGCTACCTATCCCGATTTCAACCCAGGGTTTGGGCAGGGAAGCCAGAATTTTTTGGAAAGCTTGCACCTCGGTGGCGAATATGAGCTTGCCATCTACTTCATACCACTCGTCGTAAACTGAAGACAGGGAGTCAAACAATGCTGCTCCGGCGCAGGGAGTTTCAGTTTTATTTGGAGATAGCTGTCTGTGTTTTTTCATATTCTCCCTCCTTATCAGGATAGACCGATAGTATTTTATTTGGCAAGATCAAAACCAGCCGGAAACAAATTCGCTCTTGCCGGTATTCATCCGGATGGTATGCTTCGTTGCAATCATGCTTCTACCTCCTTTACCGGCATCTCCATAAGCTGGGCCAGGGACGCTCCCGGGGGTACCATTGGATAAACGTTTTCCTCGGGCTCTATCACAAAATCTATGAGGAAAGGGCCCCGATATTTCATTGCCTTTTGAATGGAAGGAATCACTTCTTCTCTGTGCTCAACTCTCAGTGCCGGTATGCCAAATGAATCAGCAAACTTAATAAGATGGTTGACTGATAATGCTCAAAACGCATCCGCACAATCCAAGCAAATGCACCTAATATCTATACTACAGGTGAAAGCCTATAATGGTAATAGTTTTATTGCCATAAATTGCGCAATGTTGGATCAACAATGATCTATTTGTTATTATTAGCATATGCGAATTTCACGCAATACGTCGCCTGAAAAGGTTAGCTAGCCAATAATACCGGCATTCAGGTACGAGAGGAATGGGGATATGAAAACCGAAGCAATTGCAAAGTCAGCAATTGGCAGTCTGATCATCAAAGCATTGGGTGCTGCAATGGAGAGCCGGTTTCGCTATCGCTTTTTCAGCCCCATCAGTATTCTAAGAGGGACTGATAATCTGCGTGGGCATATCGTTTTGGAAATCGGATGCGGTACCGGATTTTTTACGATACCGGCAGCCCGGTTGATTGGCGATGGGGGCTCCCTGGTTGCTATTGATGTGCTGTCAGCTTCGGTTGAACTTGTCTCCAGAAAAATACAAGCTGCCAATTTGAAAAACGTCCGCGTGATTAAAGCCGATGCACTGGCTACGGGCCTGGATGCCGAAAGCTTTGATACCGCGCTATTATTCGGCGTGATACCATCTCCAATGTTGCCTTTGTATCAGCTCGTACCTGAAATGCACCGCGTTCTCAAAGCAGAAGGGACCTTGGCTGTATGGCCCCCAATTCCTGGTTGGTTGCCAAAATCAATCCTTCGATCTGGTTTATTCTTGTATTCAAACAGACGAAACGGTGTATATAACTTCACGCGAACCTGATATTAATAACTGCTTGAGACAGGCTGCGGGACGCCCCTGTTTGAAAGTAATTTGTCATGGAACGACATCCACATTCCCTACATCTCAGTTCTTCGAAAGGCCGCCACATCACAAAAGCCCGGATTGTATAATTTGGAATTTTTTATTCAGCCAATCTTGGCGCCAATAGTAAGCGATGCAGATGGTTCGGGAACTGTCCACACTGGTTTTGATTTTAGCTTCATCGTGGACCTGGGGAGATTCGAACTCCCGACCTCCTGAATGCAAATCAGGCGCTCTCCCAATTGAGCTACAGGCCCGCAGACCTAATATTATACTAAGCAGAACATCAG
>JAFGHL010000093.1 GCA_016930155.1 Dehalococcoidia bacterium
CCTTATAAGTTATTTGTGTTTATTACTTATATTTTGAGGTCTCTCTTACTTTTTTCAACTCCAACCGACAAAACTGTTACTGTATCCTGCAACGCTTGTTTTAGCCGACTGGCGGAGCGTATAATCAGGCACAATCAATTAGAGGGGGTGGAATATCATGGCAGTTAATAAGGAACTTGTAGCGCCCTGCGGTTTGTATTGCGGAGTCTGCGGAATCCTTATAGCCACCAGGGATAATAATGAGAAATTCAAAGAGAGGCTGGCCCCGATTTACGGCGTCAAGCCCGAAGATATATTGTGCGACGGCTGTCTCTCACAGCGCGTCTTCCCCTATTGTCGTACCTGCCCGATCAAGTCTTGCTGCCTTGATAAGAATATAGAGGGATGCTACCAGTGCAACGAGTTCCCCTGTCGATTCATCGATAATTTCCCGGTTCCGGTCGGCAAGAAGGTTATATTGCGAAGTGTCCCAAGATGGAAGGAACTTGGGACGGAAAAGTGGATACAGGAGGAGCAGAAACGCTATAATTGTCCTCATTGCGGCGCTGCCACCTTCCGTGGAGCCAAGCGCTGCCGTAACTGCAAGGAAGCGATCGACCTCGACTGAAAACACCCGGTATGTTAAGAATAACTGTAATACTGATTGTAATTATTCTGGTTGCGGCCTGTTCCGCCCCCCAGCAGCAACCGGCGCCGCAATCCCAGCCCGAACAGGTTAAGATCGGGGCCTTGCTGGGCTTGAGCGGCGATATAGCAACATCCTATGGTCAAGCGCAAAAAAAAGGAGTTGAGCTGGCCGTAAGCGAGGTCAACGATAGCAATTACCTGGGCGCAGGCAAACAGCTCAAGCTGGTCATTGCAGACGCCGGACCCGGCGCAGATACGGCTTTCTCCAGCATCACTAGTTTAATAGAAACAGATAATGTCTCTGCTATCATAGGCCCGACGCTGTCTACGCAGGCTTTTAAGGCAGATCCGGTAGCCCAGAGTCACAGGATCCCCATTATCGCCATAAGCAATACAGTTCCGGGTATAACGGAAATGGGCGATTTCATATTCCGCTGCAGCCTGCCGGAATCAACCGTCATCGGAGGCACCATCAAAGCTGCAGCCAGCCAGTTGCGCGTAGTCAAAGTCGCCTATCTCTGGGGCAAGGACGACGACTATACCATAGCCGGCTATAGAGCCTTTAAGGATGCGGTATCGAAGAACGGCCTGAAAGTGCTGGCGGATGAGACATTCAGTCGTGGAGACACAGACTTTACGCCCCAGATTGAAAGGATCATTGCGCAGAGCCCTGACGCAATTCTCGTTTCCGCTCTGGCCAAAGAAGCTGCGGCCATCATCATACAGGCGAGGACCCTCGGCTATACCGGTATTATTATCGGCGGCAATGGCTTCAATTCAACCGACGTTATTAAACAGGCCGGTAGCTACGCGGAGGGGGTCATGGCCGGCACGGCGTGGAATATCGCCAGCATCAATACCAGGAACCTAGAATTCATCTCCGCCTATCAGAAAGCTTATGGAATCAAGCCGGACCAGTTTGCCGCTCAGGCTTATACCGGAACCTGGCTGCTGGCCAATGCCATCCGGACCGCCGGCAGCTCCGATCCTCAGCCCATCAGGGATGCTCTGGCCGGTATATCCAATTTCACTACACCCATGGGATCTTTCAGCTTCACACAGGACAGGGAACCTGTTCATCCCGCCGTTGTGCAGATCGTAAAAAATGGCAGGTTCACCATTTTTAAGTGACGCGATCTCACAGGGATTCCAGGCGATATCATCAACTGCGAGGCCTGTGCTATAATCGCTCTGTAAAATGTTTAAATTAAACCTGATGCCCCGAGGGGACAAGTTCTTCGACCTCTTCGAGGTCAGTACAAAGAACATGGTCAAAGCAGCCGAAAGTCTTAAGGACCTGATATATACCTGGGATTGCATTGAACAGAAACTGGAAGAGATGGATAGAATCGAACATCAGGGCGATACCATAACCCACGAGATCATGTTCCAGCTCAACCGTTCGTTTATAACACCTTTCGACAGGGAGGATATCGGCATGCTGGCGCACTCTCTGGACGATGTCACCGACCTTATCCAGGCAACCGCCGACACCATGGTACTTTATAAGGTCAGGGAACCCGGCAAACGGGCGCGTGAGCTTGCAGATATCCTGGTCCAGATTACTACAGAGGTGGAAAACGTGATGCCCAGCCTCAGGCGCCATACAGCCAACCTCGAGAAAATCTTGAACAGCTGCGTGGAGATAAACAGGCTGGAAAACGTAGCGGACAAGATCTATCGCACGGCGCTTAAGGAGTTGTTTGAGGATTCCAACGACATCACGGATATCATTAAATGGCGAGAAATATACGAACATATGGAAAGCGCCACCGATATGTGTGAGGATGTCGCCAACGTGCTGGAAGGCGTAGCCCTGAAACACGCTTGAATGCCCGGCCGGCTTACACCTGTCGGCGTGATGATACACAGCTTCACAAAAGGACGATGAAATATGGCCATTAAAGAGATGGTTTATAAAAACCGCAGCTACCGCCGCTTTTATCAGGACGCGGAGGTCTCAATTGACACGCTTAGAGAGCTCGTTGATCTGGGGAGGATGTCCGCCTCCGCCATGAACCTGCAACCGCTCAAATATATTTTGTCCAACTACCATGCCAGGAATACCGCCATCTTCGCAAATATCGGGTGGGCGGCATATCTAAAGGACTGGGAAGGCCCTCCCGAGGGGGAGAGGCCTGCGGCGTATATTATCATGCTGGGAGATACGGAGATCAGTAAAAATGTGGTATGGGATCACGGCATCGCCGCTCAAAGTATCCTGCTCGGCGCCACGGAAAGAGGGCTGGGCGGCTGCATGATTGCCACCATACGGAAGAGCGACCTGGCAAAGGCGCTCGATATCAGCTCACGTTACGAGATACTGCTTGTTATCGCCATCGGGAAACCAAAGGAGCAGGTCGTGATTAATCTCCTGGATCCAAATGGAGATGTGAAATACTGGCGAGACAGCCAGGCTGTACATCACGTGCCCAAACGCTCGTTGCAGGACATCATCATCGGATAGGCAGGCTGTGCAAATATAACGGCTTAAACGGAAGTCCTCTTTACCAGCAGCAAGCGGTTGCCTTCCCCCTCGCTGTAACCGTAGTCAACCCGGTCCATCATCTTTTTCATCATATATATGCCCAGGCCGCCCGCTTTGCGTTCCTTGAGCGCGCTGTCCACCTCAGGCAGCGGAACGGAGCCGGGATCGAATTTAGCACCGTGATCCCTGATAGTAATGATAATGTCGGCGCCGTTTAGTTCACATGAGATCTGAAAAAAACCGCCCCTCCCGCCGTAAGCATGCTTCACCACGTTGGTACTGGCTTCATCAACAGCTGTCTCAAAGGGAAAAATATATTTGTCCAGTTTCCGCTGCTGCAACCAGTTAACCACAAAGTCTACAATCGCCGGTATGTCTTTGAGAATTGCACTCTCCAAAGTGAGTGTATCTTCATTCATGTCTGCTGCCCGTTGTTGATCGATCAATATTATTTGCCTGTAATCCGACTATCTTTTTATGCCACAGCCGCTGTCGCGGGTGAGATAACAATTTCGCTGCCGTTGATCTTGCTTTCCAGACTCGATTTGATGGAGTCGATCACCTTCTGAACTTCGGACATTTTTCTATCGCCGTCGAACTCCAGAAAGATCTCAACGTAAACATTCGCTCCGGAACGTCTTGAACGTATCCCGTGAATAGCCTCGTATTCGTCAAAATAATGCGCCAGTTCCCTGAGTATAACGATCTGAAGCGACTCTTCCAGGGCACGGTCCAGCAGATCGTAGACAGACATGGTGCTGATGTTGTATATGGATTGGACGATAAAAAGCCCGATGATAATAGAGGCCAGCGGGTCAACGTAGGTTACCCACGGCTGATCATAGAATACGGCGCTCATGGACAGTGATATAATAACCAGCACCGACGCGATGGTTTTAGAGCGGTACATCCGCCAGAGCGACTCCAGTACCGGTGAATATTCCTCTTTGGTCAGGTGGTAATCGTGCCGCCAAAGCCAGACGCTGGTCAACAGCGCCACGGCCGAGAACACGATGGCAAGGTCAACACCACCCGCATGCAGTTCCACCGGATGTTGAAACCTTTCGATCGTATGTCCGATCACAATTATCAGTGATATAACAAGTACGACCGCCACAATAAGGCCTGAGACGCTTTCAAGCTTACCGTACCCATAGTTATACCCCTCTGTTCGGCCGCGGTTGACCTTCCGGATGCTCAGGTAGGATAAAAATACAGCGGTGACCAGCCCGATATTCTTAAGAATCTCCGACTCAAGGGTTACCGAATTGGCTATAATTGCGGCAATTATGCCGGTGACAAGCCCGAATATCCCAAGTAGCAGGCCGAGAAGGATGGATTTTTCCTTGGCTTTACTATGGTCAGTTGGCTTTGTTCCTTTATCGTTCGACATTAATTCCCTTCGAAATTCCCATAGTCAATATAAGCCTGATTATTTTGGCATGATTTGATTTATTATTCAAAGAATAACACCACCATATTCCCAAAACTACAAAGGGGCGCTATAATGGAGCTAATATATCCGGATAACAAACCTTATACAATTCGCTATGTTTTTTGAGCTGGAACGGCGGCACATCTCACCGGCAATATCGATACTTATACTTACGTTGATATTGATAGGTACCTCCTGCACGGTGGATGAATTACCGCAACCGGTAGACAACTTAGCTAATTCTCCGGTCGCCGATAGCAGTATTACCTGTATTATACTTGACATCTCGTCTTTCGTTGCACAACCTAAGACTATAATAGAGGGCGAGCAGACAGTCCTTTCCTGGAAAACAGTCGCCGCTACTTCTCTGTCCATTGATCCGGGTATTGGAAATATCAGCGTCGACACCCAAAGTATCACCGTAACACCGAAAGCAACCACGCTATATACATTAAGGGCGTCCGACGGATGCTATGAGGTATCTCAAAAATTTCTGGTAATCGTCAAGACAGCGGACGGAGAGATCGTCTGGCCCGCCGGCCCCTCTGAAAATGTTAAAGCCGAGCAGTTATACGAAGGCTGGAGCCATTACCCGAACAACTATGTTGAATGGACGATACTGGATCGCAATAAAGATACAGCCTCAGATACGTATACCTGCTGGCACCAGGGACGTGTCATCAACAAGCACGAAGAATGGATGATGACGGAGGTAACGGTCAGCGGCAAAGTGGTGGCGCGCACCATTGCACCTTCTGAGCAGGTGATTTATGTCACTAGCATGGACTGTCTGCTGTTGCCGGAACTGAAGTGGAAGTGGAAGGCCGGCCAGTAGTCTCCCACCAGGCCGTATTTATACATTAGGATGTTGGATTAGTCTTATGAACAGCATGTGGAATAGAATAGCCGTTATCGTACTTTTAATCTGTATCTCGACACTCTCCATGTCCTGCTTTATTTTCGAACGTGCCAGCGATCATTATAAGGCGGGAAATGAATTATACAGCCAGAATGAGTGGGATAAGGCGATCGAAGCGTATACAAAGGCCATCAGCATGGATTCAAACCAACCCTTCTTTTACATCAACAGGGCTTTAACTTATAACCAGATAGGTGAGTATGATCTTGCTATCGCGGATTGCACCAGGGCAATAAACAAGAAGAGCAACATCTCATTAGCCTACACCACGCGCGCCTCCGCCTATAACGAAAAAGGCCAGTATCAACTGGCGCTGGCCGATTCACTGAAGGCCATTGAGTTGAATCCCAAGATCGCCCTGGGCTATATCAATAAGGGCTGGGCGCTTTATGGTCTGGGAGAGTTCAGGGCGTCCATACTTGCGTGCACCGACGGCATCGCCGCAGAGCCCACCAGGGCAATGGCTTATATATTCAGGGCCATGAACTACAACGAGATGGGCAACTACGAAAACGCCCTGGATGACTGCAACAAGGCTATTGAAATCGATCCCACGCTGCCGCTGGCGTATGTAAATCGCGCCTGGGTGTATAACCAGACCGCTGTTTATGAAAAGGCCATAGAGGACTGCAACACGGCGATAAGTTTGGATCCAAGGATCGCGACAGCTTATGTAAACCATGCCTGGGCGCAGACGGCCAGGGGCAACTACGACCTGGCCATAGATGATTGCAATAACGCCATCAGGCTCAATCCCAACCTGCCGCAGGCATACACACAGCGCGCCTGGGCCTACTTCGAGAAATACCCTTACGATTTCTCCAAAGACTGGTGGCAGATGGGCATGGACGACTGCAACAAGGCGATCGAACTGAACCCTAAATCAGCGCTGGCTTATAACATGCGGGCACGCGGATATATTTTAAAGGAAGAATACCGCCTCGCCATCGCCGATGCCACCAAAGCTATGGACCTGAGCTCGGAGTTTGCCCTGCCTGATATAACGCGCGCCTGGGCCTTCAACGATCTTCACCTCTGGGATCTGGCCATCGAAGACTGCAACTTTGCTATCGCAAAGAATCCCAAGCTGTCAGCGGCCTGGGCCAACCGCGCCTGGGCTTACAACGGCAAGGGCATGTACGATAAAGCACTGTCCGATATAAACGAGGCCATCCGGCTTCAATATGATTTCGCCTGGGCCTATTTTACGCGGGCTATTATTCACAAGAACCTGCATAATTACGAGCAGACCAAATCCGATATAGAACTATGCCTTCAATATACAACCGACGTCAAGCTTATTGAGGCAGCCAGAGCGCTTTCCGCTACACTTTGACTTATCACGCATCAAGGTCTTATCATAACAACATGAACTCACCGGGAATACGTTTGGTCAACCTTTTCTTATGTCTGGCCCTGCTCTTTTCCATAGGATGCGCCACTTCTCCTGCCACGCCTGACGTGGTACCGGCTACATCTCAGCCAATCCCGGCAGCGCATGAGAGAAAACTGCAGACTCCGCCATTCGAAGGCGGCAGCGCCATCATTTTCATACTCGATCAGGTCGATGATGATAAATACATTGATGCAGTTTATGAGATCATCCGTATATTCGCGGAAAACAACGCGTCCCTTGATGTCGCCGTGAAACCCCCCGACAAGAATTTCGGCCTGAATGAAAGCACCATGGAACTGACCTATTTTTCAGATGCCGGTATCATCGATACCAGCATCGACGGCCATTACCTTAACTGGCTGAAGCCTATGGCATCATTGACAGGTGATGAATACAAAAATTTTACAGCCAACCTTGTGTTGACTCGTGATCAGGTTAACTACATTTTCGGTTCGGCGGTTTTCTCCTGCCTGCTGCCTGCCGCGGCTATTAACGAGGCCAACTACAGCGCATTGCAGGAGAGCGGCTGCAAGGTCATCGCATACAGCGGTTCGGATGCCCTCAAGCCTTCAATCAAACCGGTCAACTGGTCGGGGCAGGTTGATACCGGGGGATTATACCTTATACCCGTGGTTGGCCAGGCCGACCTCTCGCAGCAGTCCGACACATCCAACGCATTGTACAATGCGGTCAAACAACACACTACTGCACACGGAGTGGCCGTCATAGAATTGCCCGTCACGTCGGTATTGGACGAGAATAACAAGACCGACCCCGCAAAACTATTGCAGTTATCCGCCCTGATCAAGTCATACCAGGAGTTCGGAGACATCACCACGCTTAAGAGCTGGTACGAATTCATCACCGGCTGCCCGCTGGATTCGGTGGGTTTAAAGCGGCCTCTTCCGCCTTACAACGGCGGACCTGTGATTATATTCAGGCTGGACGACGTCGCCAAAGGCTACCGGGAAGAGGTGGTGCAGGAAATAATCAAGGTATTTGAGCGCAATGGCGTGCCGCTGGATTGCGGTGTCGTATCCAATGTGGACGGCACCGAGTCATACGAGATTCCGTGGCTGAAGCAATATGTTGATGATAACATCGTGGGTATCAGCGTTCACGGCTACGACTGGACCTATTATCAACTGGATATAACCCAGAATTACCTGAAGTACCTTGAGGATAATCCCTGCATAGATGTATACGCCGCCAGGGCGGAGGCGGAAAAGGCCAAGATTACCTACGAAGAACTCAAATATAAACTGCTGCAGGCGCGCTGCAAATATCTGAAATATTTCGGAGTCAATCCTATATCCTTCACCGTCCCGACGGACTACTTTGACGAACTCGGATACATGGCAATACAGGACGCCGGCTATAAAGTATTCTCAGTTCATCGATCAGTTGAACCCTGTCCCTCGGTGAAACCTGTCGATTATAACTGTCACGTGGATCTGGAAAAGGGCATGTACCGCATCCCCACCGGGTCCGACCTGTGCGACTGGTACAACTGCCAGTGGACTGATGTTGTTAACCTGGACAAGCCCATGCAGCAGAAGGACTACTGCATTTATGTAGACGCGTGGGGAGAATCACAGGAATACAACGACTTTGCTATCACAGTGTGCACCGGCATGAACGCTTTAGGCGTAGGTGTAATCAGCCTCCATCCTGATTGCTTTGTCGATAAGTACGGCAAGCCCGATCTGGACAAGCTGCGAAAAGTGGAAACAATCGTGAAGTGGTTTAAATCCTTCGCAACGATAATGACCTTCGAGCAGTGGTACCGCTATCACACGGGCGATAAATAGCCTCTACTGCAATATCAGCGATTGCTACTTTCGGTTTTTATACCAGGCTATACATTTCTGCAGACCTGATTCCAGATCTGTGATAGGTTTATATGCGAGCAACGTTTCAGCTTTCGTCGTGTCTGCTATGCGGTTAAATACCTCGATCTCCAGCGACCTGCGGCGGTCATAGTCGACATACTTTGTCTTAACTTTACCTTTTAGATTAAGTGAAGTAAGAACCATATCGGCCAGCATATTAATGGATACATCTTTCCCCGTGCCGAAGTTCAACACCTGGTTAATGCCCGTATCCATGATGCCGGCCAGCAATGTCATATGAACAGTATCTTCAATATACGTGAAGTCACGCGTCTGCTTCCCATCGCCATAGATAAGAATCTCCTGACCCGCCAGAGCCCTGGTAACAAATCGGGACAGCACAAAACGACCGTCCTGGCGCGGCCCGTACGCATTGAAATAACGTAACGATGTGTGCTCAAGGCCGAATTTTTGATAGTACGCCATGCAAAAATGTTCGCCGATCAACTTGGTTAAGGCATAGGTTGATTTAGGATTAAAAGGCCCTTCCTCCACCATGGGTTTAACAGAATCACCATAAACCTCCGAAGACGAAGCAAACACAAAACGTTTGACCTTGTTCATGGCCGACAGTGAAATGACATTGGAAGTGCCGATTACTTCAACGTTAAGCAGATCGACCGGCTCATCCTGCGTTTCCTCCACTCCCACGACGGCTGCAAGATGGAAAACCATATCCTGCCCCTTAAATAACGGGGCAATGGCCTGGATATCCGTGACGTCCAGCCGATGTACGGACAGGTTATTGCCCTCCGTAAGCCCCGCTATCTTGTTGCCGCACAGCATGGTATCTATTACGCACACAGTGGCGCCGAGGTCGATCAGCTTTTCCACAAGATGCGAGCCGATAAATCCTGCTCCCCCCGTCACCAGGACCCGCATTCCATGGTATTTCTGAAGCATATCACTCATCATTACTATCTGGAACAATTATTTATCATTTATAATGCCCGTACCGGGCGAAGGGGCTAGGTTAACTATCGATCTCCAATCCCTTGGACGGCTTGGCCTGCAATTCAAGCAGCACCTTAGCGGGTGATGATTGCTCGCTGCGTGGAGCATCACCGATCCTGGTAACTCTCTCACGTTTGAGGTAGGTTCCTCCGGCGATAATTATATCTATCATGGCTTTGATCATGGTGAAATCCAGGAACTGCTTATATCCGACAATGAAAAGCGGTGAATACAGCGCCAGTTTGAGATCATCTTCGGCCACAAGTATGGCAATGATCGATAGCAGCAACTGCAACACGGCAAAGAGCGCAAAGGCCATTACCAGCGTCATCCATTCGCCGTCAATTATCATTATGACCGACGTTACCATAACGACCAGGCTGGCCAGCGGCACCAGTGTCATGGATAACAGCATATAGGGAAACGTGAGCTTGTTCATAATTCCAAACCTGGGATTAAAAAAGGCGTCCCGATGTTTCCAGAAATTTTGAAAATCGCCGCGGAACCAGCTGAGACGCTGGCGGTATACATCTTTAATAGTCTCCGGCGCCTCTGTGTAACAGACTGCTTCGTTGCTGCCATGAAGTATCTGATGCGCTTTAAGCATCTTGATTGTTATATCGAAATCCTCAAGCAGGTAGTCCGGATCATAGTATCCCGCTTCCTCGAGAGCCGACTTACGGAAAGCGCTGAAAGCACCCGACGCAACGGTCAGAGAGCCGAAATTCTCAAAGGCACGCCTTACGATCTGAATCTGGACGATATATTCCAACGCCTGCAGGTTGGTAAGCAGATTATTGCGGTTAAAAACCTTCAGATTCCCGGCCACGCCCGCCACCCGGGGATCCTCAAAGCCCCTGACCATCTCGTTTATGGCGCCGCGCGCAATCATGCTGTCGGCATCCACGGTCATCACTATTTCACCCGAGCATATGGCAATACCCGTATTCAGCGCGGCGAATTTTCCGCCGTTAAGACGCCGTACCACTTTGACGCCGCGATGGCTGAACTCGGTGGCTACGGAATACGTATTGTCTTTGGAACCATCATCCACCACGATGATCTCTTTATTGGGATAGTCGGCCTCGATCAGTGTTTCCAGCGTCCTTGCCAGTACTTTTTCCTCATTAAATGCGGGTACGATGATACTGACCCTCGGCTTATAGGAGCTTGGCTGGAATACCTCTTTTTGCTGTTTTATTTTGTGAAAAATAGCCAGAGGGACGGTCAGGAAATTGATCAACATGGTGAATACCAAAGAAACCATAAGCACATATATCAGTGCCGAAGGGACCACTTCCCACAGTGTTACCACGAAGATAATGAAGATGATGACGAATATCACAAGCAACGATGTGAGATTCTGCCACTGGCTTGGCTTGGACTCACGTGACTGTTTTCCTTTAACCAACCTGGACAGAAAATGAAATATAACGATAACGGCTAACGCGCCCAGCGCAATCCAAACCGACTCGACAGGCATAAAGTAGAATATGCCCATCAGTAATATCAGAAAAAGGATAGCAACGATAAAAACAGCGATATTTCTCATTTCACTCAGCTACAACGAGACCTGATAAGCAGAATATACGGATTGAAGTATTCAATGCAATCACGTCAATTTTCGTAGGTCCTGCTGCTCAATGATATCAATTTTTTGCTGCATGGCAAATTGTTTGGCCTGTGTTGTTATCTCCGACAGCGCCAGGAATACTTTGTTGCGGATTCCCGCATCGAAAGCTGCGGCGTCGAACTTGGACAGCTCATCCAGACCGACCTGCTGACCGGTTTCATTACCTATGCCGATAGCAATCGTTGGTACCACTATCTTATCATCACGCCTGGCAAATATATCGAAAATATGCTCGATGCCCGATTTGCCAAGGATCAGAGCTCTCTCATAAACTTCGTAACCCTTGTTGCGAAGGAACCTGACAATGATGCCCCGCGCATTGGCCGCCACCGAACCGGAGTGGTTTGCTCCCGCTTCCACCCTGCTCTGCATTCCTATATTGGAACGGTCAAGGTGAGTGATATCCGCAACCACCGTTGCCAGAGTCTTCGCTTCAAACGCCCTGATCATCTGCCGGCCGGCGAAATTCAATGCCTCCTGCCCCAGCTTGGGGATCGCTATTACCACTTTGTAATTTATGCCGATATCATAAGCCCTGGTATCGAATCTGAAAAGAGATTCAAGCCCAACCTCAGGTTCCCCCGATGGGGCGACCAGGATGCCTATGCCGAGATTGATTTTGGTGATAATATCGTCCCTGATAGCAAGCACATCCACGGTATGAACTGCGCCTGAACGACCCGTCAATTGAGCCAGCTCATGAACTTGATACCCCTGGTGCTTGAGGAAATCGACAAGCTGAGTTTTCGGTTTAAGCTGGAATTCCAGCCAGCCCTTCTTATCGGGGCTGAACTGGTAGGAAGAAGCCTCGACTTCTTTCAGATCCTCGGCGCTCCAAATCTTGCGCGTTTTCATATTGCGCCACTTAACGACCGGGACCGTAAACACCTCGTTACAGTCCTGGCACCTGTAGTGTATACCCACATTGCGATAATCGGTGCCGATCAATCTCAAATCCTTTCGGCACTTGGGGCAAACGTATCTGTTGTCTTGTTTGAAATCCCTGTCAAGCCCCACGTATCCGCAGGAAAAATGCTCTACCAGTTGACCTTTGACAATGTTTGAGGAATCACAGCGCGGGCACCTCTCAATAGGAACCAGCTGAAATAGCCCGTCGGGATCGACATAAAATTTTTCATATGGTTGCCTGATCAGTATCCCATTATTGGCAAGAGACTCAAGTATGTTTATCGTGTCAACCTCTGAGGTATCGAGCAGACTGCTGACCGACGGGTATGCGTATCCCATTTTATAGCTGAAATCAACGACCGGGTTGATATCGGGAATTTTGCCGCTGACCAGCGCATCAACCAGTTTGATAACCCTCGGGTCCTCAAGAATCGCCGCACCGGAATCCTCCTGAGCCGGCTGCCCCCTGGCTACGGAAGTGGATTGCTGCGCCTGGGGATTAACCACGATGGGTGAGCTGGGCTGCTTTTGTATATCGCGCCCTAGCGGAGGCACTATTACTGGCGGTTGCTGGGGCGCTGTCTGTCCGGGCACAACAACCACTGGTTTCTCCGCTGACTCCGGCGCCGGGCCGACTGCAGGCGACACAGGCGGTGCAGGCTGTACATATTCCTGCCGTACCGGCGGAACCTGGGCCTGAGGAGCTTCGTGTTGCCGGGGCTCGGGGCGCGACCTGATAATTATCCGTTCCTGCCCCGTAGCAGCCGGCTGCTGAATATCCGTTTCAGCTCTGGGCGCAGATTGTGGCTTGCTGTGAACCGGCGCACGTATCGACGCATCTGCTTCCCTCTCCCCGGGCTTTGCTCCGGACGGAGGCTTGACGGCTGTTTCCGTGGCAGCTGCCGCCGCGGGCTTCACAGCAGCATCCTCTGTAGCACCCTCAGCGCCCGGCCGTCTTAACAATGCTTTTACTCTCGCCAACAACTCCCGCGGGCTGATGGGTTTGCGCAAATAAAGATCAAAACCCAGCTCCTCCACACGAGACCACGCATCAGAATCCGGGATTGTGCCGAGAAGAACGATCAATGCGCCGTGCTGTTGCCTGATCTTGAGGCATGCCTCATAACCACTGACATCCGAAAGCTCATCGTCAATTACAATAACATCGAAGTTGGTTTTATCCAGCATCACCAGACCGTCAAGACACCCCGACGTCCCATTTGCATCAAGGCCGCTCTGTTGCAGGATCTCAACGTTCTTCTCTTTTAAGACGGGATCGCTAGAAAGAAAGAGAATCTGACTCATTTCCAGTCCCTCACGCTTATACAGCTCATATTTTATTCATTACTTTATATATAATCGACCGCATTCCGGGCGATTTTATAGCCGTTCTCTTCCTGTACTATTATCTCGGGCCTATCGGGATTATCTTCCAGTTTTTCACGCAGGTGACGTATATACTGCTGCAGATTTGATAGGCAATCGACATATTCTATGCCCCAGATCTTGGTGAGTATATCGTCTCCCGATATAACTTTACCTTCGTGCGAAACAAGGTACTTCAAGAGATTTAATTCGGTGGTCGAGAGCTTAACATGCTCCCCGTTCTTCTGAACAGTACCTGCCGACACATCCATCTTGATTTTCTTTTCCTTAGGAACAGCCCTTGCGGCGGCCGGCGCAGCTTTAACTTCCTCTTTTATTCTGGCGGCTCCTCTTTTGCCGCGGTGCCTGAATACGGCCTTCACGCGAGCGAGGAGCTCGTTATGATTAAAAGGCTTCACAATATAATCATCCGCACCCATCTCCAGGCCCCTCACCTTATCGGTCTCATCGCCCCGTATCGTGAGAATGACGATGGGTATATCGCTGTAGCTTCGTATTTCCTTCAAAACCTTCATACCATCCATGTCGGGCAATCCCAGGTCGAGAATGATCATATCGGGCGATTCGGACTTCATTAAGGCCAGCCCGTCTGCCCCCTTTATTGCGGGTATTATCCTGGCTTCAGGCATATGCATTTCAAATATCAGGTTGGTCACTTCCCTGATATCGGCGTTATCCTCTATGAGAAGGATTTTCAGTTGTCCCGGCATACGGTTATTTCTCCACCTTATTTTCATGTATCGGCAAGGAAAAAGAGAAGGTGCTGCCTTGTCCGACATCGCTCTGCACCCAGATTGCGCCTCCGTGTAACTCCACAATTTGCTTGCTGATGGCCAGCCCCAATCCCAATCCGGGTATTCCCGACCTGTCCGAAGACGGATGATAATAGGGGATAAACAGCTTCCGCTTCTCTTCGTTCGGTATGCCGGGCCCTGTGTCCTGCACATTGATAACCAGCCTGTTTCCATCCCTGGCAGCCCTGAGGAAGATCTGGCCGCCCTCGGGTGTAAATTTAATGGCGTTGGACAAAAGGTTCAGCAAGACCTGCTCAATACGCTGATCATCCGCATTTATCTTGATGTAAGGCTCCACCTCTAAACTCAACGTCTGCTTCTTCTGCTTGGCCAGTGACAGTACCTGGTCGGCGACTCCAGCCGCCAGCATCGAGAAGTCGAATTCCTTCTTCGCTATCCCATAAGACTCATCCTTGTTCTTGGACAGATTAATCAATTCATTCAAGCGATTTTGCAGGCTGGACGCGCTACGCGATATATTCTGGGCCAGCTTAAGTAAAACCGCCTCATGTCGCCTGTCCAGTTCCTCGATCAAAAGACCTGTGGAAGCTATGATGGCGGTAAGAGGTGTCTTTAATTCATGGCTCAGAGCGCTTAAAAACAAGTGCGTATGTGTAATCTCATCTTGCTGTTTGGCAATCTCGTTATCCACAGGCCCGACGGTAACTTTGCGGCAGACTTCCGATATGCTGGCACTGATGGCTGCCATTAATTTAAGCTCGTTGACCGTGAAGATATCGGCCCTGGATGATAACCCTCCAATAATTCCCAGCAACTGTCCCCCCGATATCACGGGAGAAGCGATAAACGACATGAATCCATTTTGTACGGCTGTCTCCCAACGATAGTTAGAATCATTCGCCATATCGTTGCAGAACAGCGGCTTGCGTGTTTGCGCCACCACTCCAATGATGTCGTTGCCCACAGTCATGGCTTCGAGTTCCTTCGCAATTTGATCCGGCAAACCATGATGTAACACGAGCGTAAGAGTTTTATTGCCCGGACTGTATTTCTGTACCCAACAAACATCAAGATCAATTACATTCCCGAGCTCCCAGAGCACACCGTCCAGAACCTCCCTTTCAGACAACGAACTGGATACGATATCGGAGATATCGGATAGAACGTATAGATACCTGTTCTTTTGTTGACCTGGTTGTTGCATACTCAATCAGCTTCCATTATAACTAAATCCTTCGATATGTCAATCACAACAGTCTGAAAATCCGCCATCGATGGGCCGATACAAAGATCACTTCACTTGCATTTTGACACCGTTTCATCTCATAGTTAAACTATGCATAATTTGATTGAATGGTAAATTAATTACCATGGGCGAGGATAATATGGCACGATCGGAATTAACTGTAAATGATTTAAGAAACCTTGAAAGCCGGATTCGGGACAAGTCGGCTGACGTAGCGGTTGTAGGATTGGGATATGTGGGATTGCCGCTGGCGCTGGCCTTTGCTGAAGCAGGATTTAATGTAACCGGGGTTGACTCTGACAAGGCACGGGTTAATAAGATTACGCGGGGCGTCTCTTACCTGCTGGATATCCAATCGGCGCGTCTGAAAAAAGCTGTTGCCAAAGGAAGATTAAAGGCAACCACCAGCCCGTCAGCGCTACGTAGAGCAGATACCATTATTATCTGTGTTCCCACCCCTCTTACCAGAACCAAAGAGCCCGATATGACTTATATCGTCAGCGCAACCAATGATATCGCCCGTTTCCTACGGCTGGGGCATCTGGTTATTCTGGAGAGCACGACCTACCCCGGCACAACACGGGAGATCGTGCTGCCGATACTGGAATCCACCGGACTAAAGGTGGGGGTGGACTATTTTTTGACTTTTTCGCCCGAACGAATCGATCCGGGCAGCCGTGGATTTACTATCAAGAACACCCCCAAAATAGTCGGCGGCATGGAACCCACATCCACCAAGCTTGCCGCGCTTCTCTACCGCCATGTATCCGAAAAGGTACTGGAAGTATCCACACCGGAAGTGGCCGAGATGGACAAAGTCTTCGAGAACGTATTCCGCAGCGTAAATATCGCTCTGGTAAACGAGCTCGCCAAGCTTTGCGAGAAGATGAATATAAACGTGTGGGAGGTCATCAAGTCCGCATCAACCAAGCCCTTTGGATACATGCCGTTTTATCCGGGTCCGGGAGTGGGCGGCCATTGTATTCCTCTTGATCCATACTACCTCGCAAGCAAAGCCAGAGAGTATTTTTTCCACACCAGGTTCATCGAGCTGGCTGCTGAAATCAATGAAACGATGCCGGAATACATAGTCGAGCAAATCGTAGCCGCGCTTAATACAAGAGGCAAAAGCTTAAAAGGATCAAAAATCCTGATATTGGGCGTTGCCTACAAGAAAGATATCGAGGACGTCAGAGAGTCACCCGCATTAAGGGTCATCGAACTGCTACTCGAGAAGAGAGCTACGGTGCACTACCATGATCCTTACATCCCCGCTTTTAAAGAAGGCGCCCGTAAGCTCCATTCTGTCAAGCTGACAAAAAAAGTATTCAGCAACTATGATTGCGTGGTAATTGTGACCGATCACAGTTGTTATGATCTGAAATCGATAGCAAAGGAAGCGAAGCTGATATTCGATACACGCGGATGTACGGTTGGTATTAACTCCGCAAATATCATCCGCCTCGGGGAATAGCCCTGATTTTATCGCTGGGCGGCTTTCTTTATCTGGCCGTCCATTATAGACTGTACCAGACCGGGAAAAAGCCTTTTCATTATGTAGGTATACCTGGTTCCGGAACCGGGCAGGATAAGAAACTGTCCCCTACCCATGCCGGTGACTACATCCCTCGCAACATCAATCGGTTTCATGAGGGAAGCGGATGAAGAGATTGCTTTAGTCTCTTCGGGCTTGATCTTATTGGACCTTTCAAGCATGGGCGTGTCTACATCCGGGGGACACAGCACGGAAACGGAGATATTAACTCGTTTCAATTCACTTCTTAAAGCTTCAGAGAAGCCCATCACCGCGAATTTGGATGCGCTGTAGGCACTCAAGCCATAAACCCCTATGTAACCGGCAACCGAGGACACGTTGACTATATATCCGCCATGCTTCTTCATATGGGGCAATAGAATTGATATGGTATTCCATGTCCCGTGCAGGTTAATGTGAACGATTTCATCGAATTTGGCATAGGGAATATCTTCAAACCGCTGAGGGAATGAAACGCCCGCGCTGTTTATCAGTATATCCGGGGCGCCTAAATCGGCTACAGCCTTGTTGAGTACAGTTTCCACCTGCTCTCGCCGAGATACATCGAGCCCGACCGCCAGGAAACGTTGTATCTGTGTTACCCGGTGCAGTTCTATTTTCGCCAGAGCCTTATCGAGTTGCTCCCGGCCACGTGCGAAGACCGCCACATCGGCGCCCCTGGCGGCCAGCAGCTCCGCACAGGCCAAGCCTATGCCGCTCGATCCTCCCGTGATAAAAGCCATTTTCCCGCTAAATTCTTTGAATGTCTTCATCAGTCAACCACCTTTGTGCTTTCGCCGTTTCCCGCACATAGTTATATCCGAGACTGAACCAGGGCTATATTAGCCGCTACATAAACCGATGTAAAGCGCGGTGTCTAACCCAGGTCGATCAAGTTTTTCATGCCCGAGCGTAACCGGGAGAGCTGGATAAAATGCGTGGGATTGATGAAGAGCTCGGTGAGGTTGGCTATGTCATCAATGGTGGCGCCTTTCTTCAGCAGGTAAAGCAGGTACTGGAACGAGTCTTTGCCCCCGTATCCGACGTGCTGGGCGCCCAGGAACTTGCGGGTCTTGGCATCGTAGATGATCTTCTGAAAACCCGATAGATCAGTCCATTGTTGGGCATATTCCATAGTACCCTCAGCCAGGGGCAGCGGCAGCCAGTTCTTGTAGCCCTGTATCGGCATCCTGACCACAAAGACCTGCCCTATCTTCTCGCGGGCCTCTTTCTCGGTCATACCCACCCAGGTTGTCTCGTAGAAGGTATGCAGGGTATCGGCAAACAGCTCGGTCTCGAATTCCGCCGGAGCGCCGAGAATATTCTTGGCCGCCATCATGCCGCCCTGCCTGGCTTTCCACATCTCCATGACGCCTCCCGTAATATCGCCGCTGGCGTACACCCCGGGCACATTGGTAGCCATGTGCTTGTCAATGATTATCTCTTTCTTGGGACCGGTTTTTACTCCTATCTCCGTAACGATCTCCGAGCGGGGCGTGCATCCGGTTCCCAGATAGACCAGATCTGCTTTAATCACCTTCTCCACACCGTCTTTGCCCTTCACCGTCACGGATTTAACCGATCCACTGCCATTAATAGAGATCAGCGTTGTCTCGTCGAGCACAGGCAAGCCCCTGATCTTCATCATGCGCAGTGTGTATTCCCGCACGTCGTCATCGATAGGGAACTGGCTGAGAGCCGGCATCATCTCCACCACGGTAGTGTTGCAGCCTACAGCATTAAAAAAGGCAGCCCAGGGCAGCCCGCTCTTGGAGGCGCCTACCACAACAACATCCTTGGGCTCGTAGTCGAGCTCGAGAAAGTCCGCATAAGTATAAACGCCTTTAAGATTGGTTCCAGGCACGGGCGGCAGCGACGGACCGGCGCCCGCCGCCACTATGATGTTCTTCGTTTTAAACTCGCCCTTGCCCTCGACTGCGACAGTATGCGCATCGAGGACGGACGCGCGTTGATTGAGCAGGAACTGAAGTTTCAGCTGCTCCTTGCTCTGGTGAAACATGAAATCGAAGACATACTCACGCCCGATATGGTAGTCCCGCAGTACGGGCAATATTTCAACCTTGCCGTTTTTCCTGGGGAACTTGGGCCAGTACTCCTTCTTATCCCATATCCTGGCCTTATCCAGCTCAACTGCAATCTCGTACAGGTAATGGTGCAGCACACAGGCGTTCTTGCAGCACTTTCCGCCAAGGTGGTTGTCCGCCTCGATGGTCAGCTGATTGCCGCCCATGGCGCGGAAGTAAGATGAGCCAAACCTTCCCGATGCGCCGCCGCCGATAAATATAGCGTCCCATTCTCTGGTGGAGGAATCATAATTGTCATATGGCCTTCTGTTATCATAAAAAGTTGTCATTCTCGTTCTCCTGCATAATAGTCGACTGAGATTCAGTCCTTCAGTACGTGTGTGACTGTACGTATACAATCGAGCTTGTTACAGGTTGTCTCCAATTTCTCAAAGTTGCGAAAAGCCAGCCCGAAATTGTCGGTACTCAATTTTACTTTACAGACAAAGCATTTAAGCTTGCCGGCAACGAGGTTGTCCCAGATTCCCAGGTATTGTAGATGGTCCTTGATTTCGCTTTGATAAGACTGCAAACGCATTTTTCGCCTCCTGCTTTATATGATTAAAGGTAATTATTCTATTTGACGTAGAACCTGGGCCTGATCCTGGTCCAGAATGATGGACAGGCCATGACCCGCGGATTCTTTCCGACGACTTTCTCGGCTATCTTCATTGCCTCGCCGAAATCTCTGACAGGAGTGCAGCCGACATCTCGTACTGCGCCGGGTCCGCCTGTGCCGCTGACCTGCACATAAGCCAGAGGATTGTCCATGCCCGGTACACCTGCCATGATGATTTTATTGGCCCGGTTAAGAGCGTACTCGCTCTCGTACATCAGCCAGAAGCCGTGCACCGGCGCGTAGGCATATGCATGCCTGTACTTGAAAATGAGATCTTCGCGGTTTCTGAACTCCTCTTCATAAACGGACAGCTCCCGCATGGAAAAACAGTTCCGATAGAGATCAAGTATCTCCGCATAAGACGGGTGAGATCTCTCGTCTATAGTGCCATCGCAATGAGCCAGTGCGATGACCACACCGCCTTCCCTGAGCACAGGCTTGTTGACCCACATCCGTACAGGGGCGCACGCGGCAGCCAGCGCTATAAGCGGATTGCTGGTCTCGCCATAAAGTGAGTAGCGCGGCACACCGTAAATAAGCACATCGGCCTGGGGCACCTCCATGTGATAGATGCTTTCGGCGAATTTCCAGGTAGGTTCGTTGATCTCGGGCGAATAACCTGCAAAAACACCGGCCGGGGCTCCCCCTGCGGTAGGAACGACATCCACATAAAATACGCGTTTGCCGGTGAATTTTTCTATCTGAGCCATGACCGCTTCCTTGTGAGCGCGATACATCATGGTATACTGGTTGGCGTGACAGGAATCAGGATGGCCAACCACCGGATAACCATGTGTCGAAGTCATGCTGCGCGTGCTGGGAAAACCGATTATGACCCCTGTCCCGGTCATCCCACCCCAGTTTGAAACCACAACTGTACCCGTATAGATGAAAAGATCTGAATCCTGCAGCGCTTTATTGTACTCCACATAATCGCCCAAAGCCGACGTACCCATATATACAAGGTTTTCGGTATCATGGCAATCATGATTCAGTATTCTTGAGGCGCTTCCCGCAGGGGCGAACCTGTCATAGATTGCCGGGCCCAGATAAGCCCTTAACTGGAGGGCGGTCCACTTACAGTGATTGCCACTGCCGGACAGCAGATATATATTTTCTTCTTTAACACCGGCTTTAAGCAGCTCTTCAATTAAAATAGGGATTATCATCTGCCGCGGTTTGCCGGGCCGGGAGGGATCATCAAAACCGATGGTAACCTTGCCGTTGCGCGCCTTTTTGGCCAGTTCAGACAGGGGCGGCGCGCCGATCGGCTTCGCAATAGCCTCACGTATGGCTTTCTCAGGGTCCGGTAAGGCTGGAGGATTGGGAATCTCTCCCACCAGCGTGTCTCCCGGCACCTCGACATCAATCTTCCTATCCCAATAGTCTGCCTGGATCGTTTTAGTGCTCACCATTATCCTCCTTAACAATTAAGATCGGTTTTGACTTATCTATTGATCAGGTTCAAAGGCGGCTTCGTCATATGACAGGTATAATATCCATCAATCTTCCATCACCGGCATTAGACAAATTATACAAATATTGTATAATTTAATCAACCCTCCGGCTACTGATATAATTTGCTGAATCAGGTGGAGTAGATGAAACTTATATTCAAGGTACTGACAGGTTTTGTGCTGGTGTCGTTGTTATTTGCCCCGGGCAGCGGATTGTGGGGCTGTGCGCCTGCGGCGCCGTCCTCGATACGTATCGGCTATCTGCTGGGCGATCTGCACCACTTGCCTTTCTTTGTGGCCCAGGATAAGGGATTTTTCACCGATGAGGGGCTGGATATCGAGGTGGTGGGGCCATTTGAGGCAGGGCCTGCGGAGATGGATGCCCTGGCAGCCGGCCAGATCGACATGGGCTATGTCGGAATGGCGCCTGCCGTAATGGCTGCTGCCCGCAAGATTCCGCTTTCCATAGTCTCCGGTGTCAATCTGGAGGGTTCCGGACTGGTGACTCATACAGATATAAGCAGCGTTCCCCAACTGAAGTCCAAAAAAATAGCCACACCTGCGCCGGGATCCATTCAATATGTAATGTTCGGGATGCTGCTGTCCGCTAATAATTTAAGTTTCAACGACATCGAGCTTTTCCCCGGCACTGTTAAGCCCCCGGATATGCCGCAGTCTCTGCAGACCGGGCGTATCGACGGATACTTTGTCTGGGAGCCTTTCGTAGCCAAGTCCGTGGTAGGCGGTTACGGCAAGGTCCTTGTGGAATCAAAGGATATCTGGCCCGGTCATCCCTGCTGCGTGATAGTGGCCGGCGGTGATTTCGTCCGTTCTCGAGACGGCGCCGTAGCATCCGTGATACGCGCACATCTCAGGGCTATTGATTATATAGAAGCCAATCCTGCCGAAGCCAAAGCCATCGCAGGCAAATGGACTAGGCTGGACCCGGACGTCATCGACAACGCTTTCCAGAGGGTGAAATATACATCTGCTCTTAGCGGAGAGGATGTTAAGAGGTTTGTCAAAGAGATCATTGATCTCGGCGAAACGGGATCCATCAAGCCTATCATAACGGTTGATGAGGTCCCGGATGCGGATAAGTTTGTCGCGACTATTGTAGATACTAAATTTCTTCAGAGGTGAGGCCACGCGTCCTTTACGGCTTATTTCGATCCTCCTGTTCCTGGTAATCTGGGAAGGGGCAGCCCTCCTGGCCAATATACCTCAACTTTTTCCAACCCCCGTTGCCGTTGTCATAGCTCTCGGGCATTTGCTGGTCGCACCCGGGCCCCCCGGGCTGGAATGGGCCGGCGAACTTATGGGAAATACATTGATCAGCCTGTGGAGGGTCATGGTCGGTTTCGCGCTGGCGGGAGTAACCGGAATATTTCTGGGTATCATCATCGGCTGGTGGCGAAATGCGCGTGACCTGCTGGAGCCGGTCATAGAGTTGCTGCGCCCCATTCCACCTCTGGCATGGATACCGCTGGCCATGCTGTGGTTTGGGCTGGGTTTCAAGCCTGCGGTTTTCCTGATCTGGTTGGGATCTTTTTTTCCTATACTGGCCAATACCGTGCTTGGCATGGAGAGCACGCCTAACAAGCTGGTGGAGGTAGCAAAAACGCTTGGCGCCGGACCCTGGCAAATACTGTTTAAGGTCGGTTTGCCGTCGGCGGCGCCCTCCATCATGGCGGGCCTGCGCATCGGTATCGGTGTAGGATGGATGTGCCTGGTCGCAGCTGAGCTTACAGGATCCAACTCCGGCCTGGGTTACATGATAATGTATTACTACTCCACGATGGAGGCATCCAAGACGGTTGCCGGTATGCTGATGATCGGTATCGTGGGCTTTCTGATGTTTATCGGACTTAAAAAGCTTGAGGATAATATCCTCTTCTGGAAGGCGGCATGAGCGGGAAAAAACTTGTCATCGACTGCGTTACTAAAACATTCTTCGAAAAAAAAGGCGGCACGTCCACTGTGGCTCTTCGCAACTTCAACCTGGAAATAGCAGACGGCGAGTTTGTCTGCCTGGTTGGCCCATCCGGATGCGGTAAGACCACGCTGCTCAAGCTCATAGCCGGCCTGGAACGGGCCAGTTCGGGATCTATTTATCTCGATGAAAATCCGATATCCGGGCCTGGCAGAGAGAGGGGCCTAGTCTTTCAGGATTTCGCGCTGTTCCCCTGGAGGGATGTCAGAGATAATGTTGCTTTCGGCCCCGAGGTTTTAAAATTGCCGTTGTCTGAGCGGATTCGCATCGCTGAACACTGCATCGACCTTGTTGGGTTGTCCGGCAGCATCCACAAGTACCCGTCCGAGCTTTCCGGCGGCATGAAGCAGAGGGTGGCCATCGCACGTGCCCTGGCCAACAATCCGGAACTGCTGCTGATGGACGAGCCGTTCGGTTCCCTCGATGCCCAGACACGTTACCTTATGCAGAAAGAGTTGCTCGGCATCTGGAATATTGATAGAAAAGCGGTTGTTTTTGTCACTCACAGCGTCGAGGAGGCTGTTTTCCTGGCTGAGAGAGTCGTGGTCATGAGTTCCAGCCCCGGCTGCGTGAAAAGCATCTATCCCATCAACCTGAGCTACCCCCGCTGGTTGAGCGACGCCGCTTTTATAAACCTTCGCGAACAGATCACCACTAACATCGCGGAGGAGGTGGGTTGACCTTTTCCGGTTCTCCTTTATGTCAATAATAAAAATGCTGAGAGATTAAGTAAACGAACTTATAAGCTGAGAAAAAACCGCTGTATGAACCTGAAAAGTATACTTATATCTAAAAAAGAGGCCTTACTGCGCAGGTGGCTGCGCGAGATCTTTAATCCCTGCGGATTGGGCAGCGACAAGCTTGCGCCGGCCGGGGGCGATAGGTTCACTGATCCTGTTGGGTATACAATCTCGAACAATGCGGCTCACTTGCTGGATGCATTGATAAAGGGGGACGACCCTGAAGCATCAAGAGGATGCCTGGAAAATATTATTAGAATAAGGGCCGTACAGGACCTCACGCAATCACAGGCAGTGGGATTTATGGCCGGACTGAAACCAATAATAAGAAGCCAGGTTATAGCTGAAACAAAAAAATACGGGTTGATGGAAGAGCTAAGCGAGCTGGAGAAGAGAATCGACTGCCTGGGCCATATAGCGGACGAGTCGTATATAAATATGAAGAGAAAGATCCGTGAACTTGCAATCAATCAAGCAAAAAAGGACAATGAGTTCAAGGCCAGGATAATCAGCATACGTAAAGTGTGAGACCGGTGATGAGAATAATCTGGCCACTGATAGCAGTTATTGCCGTTATTCTACTGGCGGTTATCAGTGTTGTTGTACCGTCCTCGCAGCTTATCTTCGCTGTGATAGTTCCCTACCTGGCTATATCAATCTTCATTGCAGGATTTATTTACCGTGTAATAAGATGGTCCAGCTCTCCCGTTCCCTTCAATATTCCAACCACCTGCGGCCAGGAGGCGTCTTTTGATTGGATAAAAAGCGATAAAATCGAGAGCCCGCGCAGCAACTGGGGCATAGCATGCCGCATGGTGCTGGAGATATTTTTTTTCCGCTCGCTTTTTCGTAATAACAACATGGGGCAGGCCGATCAACACAGGCTGATCTACGGCGGCAGCCGCTGGCTCTGGCTGGGAGGAATGGCCTTCCACTGGTCACTGCTTATCATCCTCATCCGCCACCTGCGTTATTTCACAGAGCCGGTCTTTGCGCCCTCGCTATGGATTTCTTCTATCGATGGGATGCTGCAATTGGCGCTACCCGCCCTTTTCATTTCGGATTTCATCATACTTGCGGCGGTGTCGTACCTTCTGATAAGACGTCTCGTCTCCTCACGGATCAGGTATATATCGCTCGCCTCGGACTATCTGGCCCTTTTTCTTATCCTGGCAGTGGGGATCTCGGGCATCCTTATGCGCTCACTATTCAAAGTGGACCTCATCGCAGTTAAGGAGCTGGCGATCAGCGTAATAACATTCAGACCGGCGGTCCCTGCGGGCATCGGCCTTCCTTTCTATATACATCTCCTGCTCGTGTGCACATTAATAGCCTACTTCCCTTTCAGCAAGATGATGCACGCCGGCGGCATTTTCCTCAGCCCCACCCGCAACTCAAAGAATGATAACCGCGGAGTAAGGCATATAAACCCCTGGAACCGACCCGTGAGAGTTCATACCTATGCTGAATACGAGGACGAGTTCAGGCAGCCCATGATCAAGGCCGGCATTCCCGTCGATCTAAATAATTCAGCGGGGAGCAACGATGGCAGATAAGATAATTAAGCCTGAAGAGATGGCCGGCGTCGATTATCATACTCCCCACCGGGACTGGATGAACCCATCCGTCGATTTCATAAAGGGTTCCTACTGCTATGCAGCCCCACTCAAGGACCAGGAGATTTTACAGCTTCCTAATCCTCGCCAGTGGAACCCTCAGGACCTCGATTGGAAGCTGCCGCCGGACTATAAACGTATCATCTTGAACGGCATGAAAGACCGGCTGGAAAAATATCGCTCCTTAAAACTATTTCTGGATATATGCGTGCGCTGCGGGGCCTGTGCAGACAAGTGCCATTACTACATAGGATCGGGTGATCCCAAGAACATGCCGGTCATGAGGGCTGAATTATTGCGCTCGGTGTACCGCCGGTATTTCACCGTCGGCGGCAGGCTATGGGGAAAGCTGGCCGGCGCTAGGGAACTGGACGAGCGAATCATTAAAGAGTGGTACTACTACTTTTACCAGTGTTCTGAATGCCGGCGCTGCTCGGTTTTTTGCCCTTACGGCATAGATACCTGCGAGATCACCATGCTGGGACGCGAGCTGCTGAATCTGGTGGGCTGCTCGACCGAATGGGTGGTCAGCCCGGCATCTAACTGCTTCCGCACCGGCAACCATCTGGGAATTCCGCCTCATGCCATGAAACAGAGCCTCGAATCAGCACAGGACGATATAAAGACAATCACAGGTATTGAAGTAGAGATACCGTTAAATAAGAAGGGCGCCGAAATCCTTTTCGTCGCGCCATCCGGTGATTTATTCGCCAGCCCGGCCTGGTTCACGCTGATGGGCTACTTGATGCTCTTTCACGAGATCGGCCTGGATTATACTTTCAGCACCTATGCCTCGGAAGGGGGTAATTTCGGACTTTTCCACTCCGCTGAAGTGGCCAAGAGCCTGAACGCAAAGATCTATGCTGAGGCGGAGAGGTTGAGGGTTAAATGGATACTGGGCGGTGAATGCGGACATATGTGGCGGGTTGTTCACCAGTATATGGATACCTTCAACGGCCCGCCGTCTTTCCTTGAGGAGCCGGCCTCTCCTATCACCGGCACCAAATTCGACAACGCCAGGTCGACTAAAATGGTTCACATCTGCGAGTTCACCGCAGACCTGATATATAACGGCAAGCTCAAGCTTGATCCAGGACGCAATGATAAATGGAAAGTAACCTACCACGATTCCTGCAACCCGGCGCGGGCCATGGGATTGCTGGAGGAGCCCCGTTATATCATAAATCACATATGTAACCATTTTTATGAGATGCCGGAGAACACTATCAGGGAACGCACTTTTTGCTGCGGAAGTGGCGCCGGACTTGGTTCAGACGAGAATATGGAGATGCGGCTGCGCGGCGGCTACCCCCGTGCCAATGCCGTGCAATATGTTAAAGAAAAACACGGCGTGAATGTGCTGGCCTGCATCTGCGCCATAGACAAAGCTACATTTCCCCCCTTACTGGAATACTGGGCGCCCGGCGTGGAAACGGCCGGGGTACATGAACTACTCGCCAATGCCCTCATCATGCAGGGCGAGAAACCGAGGGAGACAGACCTGAGAGGAGAACCACTGATAACAAATACACCTTCAGAAGGTGGCGGGCAAGATGTATGATAAAGGGAAGATAATCGGCGGCCTGGCCGTTTTCCTTTGCCTGGCCAGTTTTCCGGTCTGGTACATGGCTGCCAGCGGCAAGGCCGATTACCGCACAAACCATGTGTTGCCGGCCAGTGAGAACCAGTGCGTGGAGTCCGCGCAGTATATGAAAGAGTATCACATGCAGCTTATGCAGGAGTGGCGGGACCAGGCGGTGAGGCAGGGCGATAATACTTATATATCCAGTGATAACCGCACATTCGACATCAACCTGACGGGCACCTGCTTTAAATGCCATACCAATAAGGCCGATTTCTGCGACCGCTGTCATAATTATACAGGCACAGCTCCCAACTGCTGGGATTGCCACAATATACCGCCAGCCAATACGCCGCCTAAAGTGACGGAATGAATAATATGAATATCGGCCGCCGCTCTTTTATCAAACTGGCAGCTCTCGGCCTGCTTGCCCTGAATGCCAAACCGGCTCTCGACCTTATCTCAAGGCCTTCAGCGGCCCGGGCTATCGACAGCCCGTTTGCCGGCAAACGCCTGGCGATGGTGGTAGACCTCAAGGCCTGCACTGCGGGAAATGGCTGTGTAGACTGCATTGCTGCCTGCCACAGCGTACATAACGTCCCGGACATCGGTAATAAAAAGGAGGAGATCAAGTGGCTGTGGGAGGTCGGCTACAGGCAGGCTTTCCCCGATCAGGAGAACGAATTCGCCAGGGAACCGCTGCAGGACAGCAGGGTGCCGGTGTTGTGCAACCACTGCGATAACCCGCCCTGTGTGAAAGTATGCCCGACGCAGGCGACATGGAAGAGGGAGGACGGCATAGTCATGATGGATTATCACCGTTGCATCGGCTGCCGCTATTGCATGGCCGCCTGCCCCTATGGCGCCCGCAGTTTTAACTGGCGCGATCCGCGTCCCTATGTCGAAACTATAGAGCAGGGCTATCCTACCCGCACCAGGGGTGTGGTCGAAAAGTGCAATTTCTGCGAAGAACGACTATCAGATGGGCTGCAGCCTGCCTGCGTGGAAGCATGCAGCAAAGGAGCACTGAAATTCGGTGATTTAAAGCCCGGCACAGAGTTGTATGACCTGATTTCATCGCAATTCAACCTGCGCCGCAAGGCCGATCTGGGCACCCGGCCGCAGGTCTATTATTTACTGTAGGTCTCAAATTGATTGAAAACATTTTCAGAGGCGGAAAGAGATATTGGCTGCTGGTGAGCGGCCTGCTCATACTCATGGCGGCAGGTTTGGTCGCCTACCTTGAGCAATGGAATACAGGTCTGGCTGTGACCGGCTTGAGCAGGGATGTCTCTTGGGGCCTGTACATCGCCAACTTCACCTTCTTTGTCGGCGTAGCCGCATCCGCCGTTATGATCGTCATCCCTTATTACCTGCACAACAGCAGGGAATTCCGCCGTATCCTTATACCGGGTGAGTTCATGGCCGTGGCAGCCTGCCTGGTGTCCATCACTTTCATACTGGTGGACCTGGGCCAGCCGGCCAGGGTATTCAATATTATTCTCTATCCCTCCCCCGGCTCGATTATTTTCTGGGACGTTGTGGTGCTCTCCGTTTACCTGTTGCTCAACATCGTCCTTGGCTGGGTGGCGCTGGACGCCGAGTATAAAGAGGTTGCTCCGCCGTCATGGTTAAAGCCGGTAGCGATCGTGTCTGTTGTCTGGGCTATAAGCATACACACCGTCACTGCATTCATTTACGCCGGGCTGGCAGCGCGTTCTTTCTGGCTGACCGCCCTGCTGGCGCCCCGCTTCCTTGCCTCGGCTTTCGCCTCCGGACCGGCCCTCCTGATATTGCTGGCTCTATGTATGAAGAAGTGGGGCGGCTTCGACCCGGGCGACCAGTCGCTGGACAAGGTGGCCAGGATCGTGACGTACGCCATCATCATAACCGTCTTCTTCCTGCTGTTGGAGATATTCACCGTTTTCTACAGCCAGAAGCCGGACGCCATGGCGCACTTCCAGTACCTGCTGTTCGGATTGGATAACCATTACGGCCTCGTGCCGTGGATATGGACATCGGTTATCCTGGCCTGCGCCGCCATTATCCTGCTGGTCATACCTTCCATGCGAAAAAACCAGCTCACACTTGCGTTGGCCTGTGCGGCTGTTTTCATCTCCATCTGGATCGATAAAGGCCTGGGCCTGATCGTGCCGGGCTTCATACCCACACCGCTGGGAGAAATAACCGAATACACACCCACAGTGCTCGAAACACTTATAACTGCGGGAGTATGGGCGACGGGCGGTTTGATACTGGCCCTGCTGCTTAAAGTAGTGCTGGGCGTCCGGCAGGGACAGCATTAACGCTTCTTTTTGACAAACAATTCTCCACTGTAGATAATGGAGCGGCAGATATGTATCACCCTTTAAACTCCATACCTGATGGCAAGAGGTTGAAGGCTTTCCTGTGGCTGCTGGCTGCGACCATAGGTATTACCATCGTATTCCGCTTTATAGGCCCCTTCAAACCAACCATCGTGGACTTCGAGCTGGCCGGCAGCGTGGAGAAATCGTCGGCCATCATCGGCGCATGGGACACACTGGCCAGGCTGCAAACCTGTTTCAACCTGGGTTTCGATTACCTGTATATGCCGGTATATTCGACCACTATTGCATTGGCCTGTGTGATGGGCGCCGGCGTTATCGCGCGCAACGGCTGGAAGAATCTCGGTATACTGCTGGCCTGGGGTTTATGGCTGGCAGCCATACTCGACGCCGTGGAGAACTATGCCCTCATTACTATGATGTACGGCAGTCCGATTGACCCGTATCCCCAAATAGCCGCATACTGCGCAGCCTGTAAATTCGGCCTGATTTTACTGGGTTTGCTATATGCCCTTATCTCGCTGATACTTTATCTGGTCAAACTCTCCCGAATAAAGCTTGTGCCGCTTAAGTAGTCTGTCATTTACCCTGCATGCGATAAAATCCGGACACAGAATCGCGGATATTATCTGAACACGATCAAGCCTTTGCCATGGCTGCCGGATTTATATTGCAGCGTAACTGTGCAGTCCCCCGAAGAATAAATTGCCGAAGAACGTCAGGAGCACCGCCAGAAAGCCGGCCACCAGGAACCAGGCGCAATACGCGCCTCTCCAGCCGAGTATCCACCTTGTGAGCAGGTACAATACATAAATCAGCCAGGTCACCAGAGCGGCGGTTTCCTTGGGGTCCCAGGACCAGTAGCTGCCCCAGGCTGTCTTTGCCCATATGGAGCCGATTACTATTACCAGCGTCATGAAGCCAAAACCAAGCACTGATGAGCGGTATCCCAGATTATCGAGAACGATCGGTGAGGGCATAAAGGAAGCCGTATATCTCCGGCCTATCAGGTAGAGCGCACCGCAGACAAATCCCAGCGCAAATAAACCATAGGCGATAACAGCAAAGGATACATGCAGCGGCAGCAACCATGTCCGGTTCAGCAGCGGAGGAAGCGGCTGATGCTGAACCGGGAGCGTGAACGCATAGATCAGAATGGCCAGAGTTGTCAGTGCTCCCGCGGCGCTGACTATATCGTTCCTCTGCCTCCACCTGAAAACCATCACCACCGTTAGTACGCCCCAGCCAAAAGACACGGAGAACTCATACATATCGGCAGCGGGAATATGCCCAGCCTGGATGGCATGAGTGATCAGTGTAACAACGAGCGCCAGCCAGGCCAATAACAATACAGGCATGGCAAAGCGAGACGCTCTCCCGTCAGCATATCTTTTACCAAAAGCGACAGAAATAAAACCCCCTATATACAAAACCAGGGCCAGTTGCAGTGACACCAGGGAGGTTACGAAGGCTATTATCTCAAGTTGCTGCATGTGTTTGTTTGGTAAATATTGACGAACACGCTGATTGCCTATCGTTGCCGTGCCGGGTATGGCATACTAACACAGACACGAATTGATGTCGTGCGCGGTGCGCTGTATCAGTTCATCTTTCATAGATTCCGTAAGGTCGTTGAAATACGCCGAGTATCCGGAGACGCGCACCACCAGGCCACGGTACTGGCCGGGATGTTCCTTTGCATCGATGAGGATGGCGGGGTCTACGATATTGAACTGCACCTGCATTCCACCGCCGGCGAAGAAACCGAGTATCAATGCTTCCACCAGCCGGTTGCGCGAAGGGTCTTTGATCAGTGCAAGATCGAGCTTCTCATTGAGCGCATAGCCGTTGGCCACCAGGCTGTTATCTATGCAGGCTGCCGATGACATCGAGGCTGTCGGTCCGTTCCTGTCGAGGCCGTTGCAGGGCGAGATCCCGTTGGCCAGCGGATGCCCGGCTCGACGGCCGCCGGGTAATGCGCCTGTGCGTACACCAAAGCCCTGATGTGTGGTCATGGACCAGAATCCCGGATAATACTTGCCTCCCCGAGGATGGTTGCATTGCGTTACCAGGGAGTTGTAAATACCGGAGACGAGTCGAGCGTATTGGTTGGGCAGTTCCTCATTTTGACCGTATTTAGGCACCTTATTCAAAACAAACGCCTGCAATTCCGGATGTCCTGAAAAATCGGCATCCACAACCCCGACCAACTCCTCCAGAGACAGCCTGCCCTGATTGAACACGACCTGCTCAATAACGGTCAGAGCGTCCACGGCATCGGCCAGTCCCACACACTGGCAGCCTGTTGAATTGTACCTTGCGCCGCCGGCGTTTATCTCTATCCCTTTGTCCAGACAGCCGTCAACAACCGTGGACAGGAACGGCGTAGGGCGATGGGCAGCATGCGTATGCTCAATGGCATCATTACCCCCGGTTGCCCGGATTATCAAATGCTCAAGTTGTGCAGCAAAAGCAGCGGTCATGGTTGCCATGTTATCTATCGTTGAGATATCGCCCGTCCGCGGTCCAAACTGCAAACCATCATACTTGCCATTATGTAAAGCCAGCTGCAGTGCCATGGGTAGATTGATAAAGATCGCCCCGGCCGCCGGGAAGCTCTTGCCGGGCACGCCCCATTCCACGCAGCCTACTACGGAATAATCAGCGGCATCCTGTTTATCTATGCCCGATTTCTCCAACGCCGCAGGTATTTTGTCATCGTTAAAAAAGGCCGGAAGTCCGCCGCCCTTTTTGAGCACTTCGCAGCACAGGTCGGTGAATTCGACCGGGGTGTCCTGATTGATTCTGACATGAAAGTTCGGCTGTCTGAGCCTGACCTGGTCATACGCCTGCAGAAATAGATACGACAGCTCGTTGGCGCCGTCGCCGCCGTCGGACGTGCGCCCTCCCAGTGTTATGCCCGAGGCCGAAGACAGGCCGCTGAAATACTCGGTCGCACGATCGAAGAAAAGCGGCAGCAACTCACCTGCCTTGGCAATAAAACAACCCAGCAGTTCACCTGCCCGGACACGGGTAAGCCTGCCCTCTTCGATATCTCGTTTGTAATAAGGGAGAAGATATTGATCCATGCGGCCGAAAGAGATGCCGTGCTGGAAGTTTTCATAATGCAGCATGACATGGGTGATAAAAACGCATTGCAGAGCCTCGTAAAAAGTCTCAGTCGGCTCCGCAGGCACGCGGTTAAATATCTCCGACAAATGCAGCAATTCCTGCCTGCGAACTTCATTCTCCGTACCGGCAGCCTCCTGCTCGAGGTATTTGCTCCAACGCTTACCGTAATCGGCGGCAGCCTCAGCACAGATCAGGGCAGCTTCGTAAAAAGCTATTTTTTCAGCGATTCGTGCAGACGGGTTATCCAGCCGATCTGCATCCGGGCGGACCTTCAGGTCCGACCCTACATGCAGGGATGGGTCTTGAGAACCGTTCGCAACCAATTCTTCCAGATCCGCCCTTATTTCTTCCAATTTAACCCTGACCTCCCGGGCTATACCGTTGAATCCCAGTTTGAGCACAGTCGGATAATCCGGTGTGACGTGCGAGATTCCGGAGAATTGCGTCAGAATAAAGTATCTGCCCTCCAGCATCGTATTAAACAGGTCGAGGTCGTTGCTCAGGAGGGGCGTCAACGCCAGCACAGAACGGTTAAACCAGAATGGGAAGACCTCCTTTTCCAGCTTCTCCAGTTGAGCGGGTTCGATATCCATGGGATTGCGCCTGCGCCCGGATATACCTTTTATCTCCGGCAACATCAGCAGTCCGCCCAGATCGGGATGAATAGGAGCACCCACCCGCCAGGCCGACGGGTTTCCCGCGATCAGCTCATGGTCATAGACCTTGAGTTCCATATTTTCCAGTATATATCTGAATGCGCCGGCATAAAGCATAAGCGAATCCTGCCGCGCAGCTTTACGCCTTCCGAGCAAGAATGAGTTGATACGGTTGTTGATTGCCGCCTGCCACCTTTTCTGGGGGATGGACCTGGCCGATTTCTCCAGGCTCCCGCGATAAAAGCGATACTGAATTGAGGATAGCAGCTTATCCAGGACATCCTGCCGTGTATGGCTGCGAAAATAATCGGTCAGCAGACAGGCCTTCTGTGTACAGACATGATAGGGCGAGTTAAGGATATCCTCACGCAACTTCTTCAGCCGCGGCAGAGCTACCAGTGAGCCTTTCGACACAACTACCGCAGATCCCATTTCATCCATAGTATGCTTTCCCCCTGTCTTGAATCCACTGATAAAATTATATTTGGCCGACCGGATTAATTGAAATACGCAGTTTAATTATACCAGTTTACAAATTATACAAATAATGTATAATTTAACCGGCTGTGATAAAGCGCGTGGGGCAGGCAAGTATACGCCTGCAGATGGTAAATATTTTATATCGAGCTTGATTGGATTAAATAATCAGGAGGCGCACTAAATGGCGGAGCGAGATACACCTTTAATAGATAACCTGGAGAGCGGACCCTGGCCCAGCTATGTAAAGCAGGTGAAACGCGCCGCCGAGAAGAATGCCGCGGCCAAAGATTTGCTGGGCGTACTGGAATTATCCTTTAAGGACCGGATAACCCATTGGAAGCATGGAGGCATCGTGGGGGTGACGGGCTACGGTGGCGGCGTGATCGGACGCTATACCGATGTGCCTGACAAGTTTCCCAATGTGGAAATGTTCCACACCATGCGTGTCAATATGCCCTCCGGCTGGTTTTATACCACCGAATCACTGCGCAAGGTATGCGATATCTGGGAGAAGTACGGCAGCGGGCTGACCAACTTTCATGGCTCCACCGGTGATATCATTCTGCTCGGCACTAATACGCAGAATCTGCAACCATGTTTCGATGAATTGGCCGAGGCCGGATTCGACCTGGGCGGCTCTGGTTCAGCACTGCGTACTCCCAGCGCCTGTGTAGGACCGGCCAGGTGCGAATGGGCCTGCATCGATACGCTGGATATCTGCAATAATCTTACACAGGAATTTCAGGACGAGTTGCACCGACCCAGATGGCCCTATAAATTCAAAATCAAGGTATCAGGTTGCCCCAATGACGGAGTGGCGGCCATCGCCCGCGCCGACTTCACGATCATCGGCACCTGGCGCGATGCACTTCGCATTGACCAGGACGAGGTTCGCAAATACGTTAAAAGCGGCCTTGACATCAAGGGCATCGTCACTGACAAATGCCCGACCAGGGCGCTGGACTGGGATGAGAAAGCGCAGAAGCTCCACCTGAGGGCAGCCGATTGCGTGCGCTGCATGCACTGCATCAACAAGATGCCCAAAGCACTGAGGCCGGGGCTGGATAAAGGCGCCACCATACTGATAGGCAGCAAGGCTCCTATTATCAAGGGCGCTTACCTGTCGTGGGTGCTGGTGCCCTTCATGAAAATGGAGCCTCCTTACGATGAGACCAAGGAGTTGCTACGCAAGATCTGGGAATGGTGGGATGAGAACGGGCGTACCCGTGAGAGAGTCGCGGAATTAATTGAGCGCCTTGGAATGCGTGCGTTCCTGCGGGCAGTCGGCATTAAACCCTTGCCGCAAATGGTCTTCAAGCCCCGGTCTAATCCATATGTATTTTTTGACTAATAAATTTTATTAAGGTACTACTAAGGAGTGACGCAATGGGTAAAAGCGATATCGGTCCCCCTGATTTCAGGAAAATGCTTCCCCCCGTGATCAAAAAGAATTATGGAAAATGGAAGTATCACGAGATAATTAAACCGGGCGTGCTCAAACATGTTTCCGAAACGGGCGACGAGGTCTGGACGGTAAGGGCAGGTTCGCCCAGGCTTGTCAGTGTCGATTTTATCCGTGACCTCTGCGATGTTGCCGACAAATATTGTGATGGGCACCTGCGCTTTACCAGCAGGTACAACATCGAATTAATGACACCTGAGAAAGAGAATGTGGAGCCTCTAATCGAAGCAGTCAATAAGCTTGGACTGCCGGTGGGTGGAACAGGTAAGTCCATATCTAACATCGTGCATACACAGGGTTGGGCGCACTGCCACAGCGCAGCCACCGATTCATCCGGCCTGGTTAAAGCCATCATGGATGAGCTATACCCGTATTTCACCAGTATGAACCTTCCGGCCCGGGTGCGTGTGGCCCTGGCGTGTTGTATTAATATGTGCGGCGCAGTTCATTGTTCGGACATAGCCATAGTAGGCATACATACAAAACCCCCCAAGGTGGACAATTCCAAGCTAAGCGCAATGTGCGAGATACCCACCACTATGGCTGCCTGTCCCACCGGCGCCATACGCAAGAGTCCGGATCCCAACGTAAAGGGCCTGGTGGTCAACGATGAAAAATGTATGTACTGCGGCAACTGCTTCACAGTCTGCCCGGCTATGCCGTTGGCCGATGCCGAGGGAGACGGCGTGGCCATCTATGTAGGCGGCAAGGTTTCCAACGCCCGTAGCGCACCCATGTTTTCACGATTGGCCATACCTTACCTGCCCAACAACCCACCCCGCTGGCCCGAGGCCGTGAGCGCGATTAAAAACATAGTCGAAGTCTACGCTAAAAATGCACGGCAGGAAGAACGCATGGGCGAGTGGATCGAGCGCATCGGCTGGGAAACCTTCTTCAAGCTGACGGGCATAGAGTTCACCGAGCACCACATCGATGATTTCACCCACGCAGTGGAGACTTACCGCACCACTACCCAGTTCCGCTGGTAAGGAGGTTTAGATATGACAGAAGGAGTAACCGACGAACTCAAGGAAAAGATCCTCAAGTACTTATCGACTACCAGTAAGGCCAAGAACCGCGATGTGGCACGAGCGATTGAAGTGGATAAGCCGCTTGTGGACAAGGCCATCGGCGAACTGGCCAAAGAGGGCAAGATCGAATACCTGTATCTTGAGACCTCCTACATCAAACTAAAAGCTTGAACACGGCATGGTAGTATGTCAATAGCATCTGTGATGATAGCGGCTCCGCAGGGGCGTTCAGGCAAGACCACTATTTCCATGGGCCTGTGTGCCGCGCTGCGTAAAAAAGGCTTAAAGGTTAAACCATTTAAAAAAGGGCCCGACTATATTGATCCGTCGTGGCTGACAGCAGCCGCGGGACATATCTGCGGTAACCTTGATCCTTTTATGTTCAGCGTAACCGCATTGAAGCAATCATTCACATGGGGCTGCGAGAACATGGATATTGCCATGATCGAGGCCAGCATGGGCCTTTACGATAGCGCCGGCGAGGATGGAACCGGCAGTTCAGCCTGGTTGGCCAGACTCTTGAAAGTGCCGGTAATACTAATAGTCAACGCCTCTCGCATGACTCGCAGCGCCGCTGCCATGGTTTCCGGCTATGTAAACTTCGAGCCGGGCACCGGAATTGCAGGTGTGATCCTTAACAACGTGGCAGGTCAACGACACAGCAGCAAACTGGTCACAGCCATTGAAAAACACTGCGGGATACCTGTGCTGGGCTGCGTTCCCTCAGATGCGCGCCTTGCGCTTCAGGAGCGCCACATCGGCATCGTGCCCTTGATCGAGCACGAAAATGCAGCCGGACTAATCAACGATGCCTGCACGGTTATCGAAAAGAATGTTGATATCGACCGCGTATTCTGTATCGCTAATACCGCTGAAGCCGAAACCGTTGCAGCCGGTGCGCTTCCCAATATCTTTACCAGTGGCATAGCTTCCGAGCAATCTCTGCGTGCCAATGTCACCATAGGCGTCCTTTATGACAGGGCCTTCTCTTTCTATTACCCGGATAACCTGATGGCCCTGCAAAATGCAGGCGCCCGACTTGTTTTCATCAATTCATTTACAGACAGCCTGCCGGACACGGATGGCCTTTACATCGGCGGGGGTTTCCCCGAGCTTTATGCCGCTGAGCTTGAGGCCAATGCCGGATTGAGGCGGGACATAGCCGGAGCTGCACAGCAGGGATTGCCCGTATACGCTGAGTGCGCCGGATTGATGTACCTGTGCCGCGCCATTATAAAGAACAACCGGCGTTATCACATGGCAGGACTATTCGATGAGGAAGCGGAGATAATCGCCAAGCCCCAGGGTCACGGTTATATGGTGGTGGAAGTCGGAAAAGGCAATCCCTTTTTCCAGGCCGGCACTGTCATAAGAGGGCATGAGTTCCACTATTCCAGATTAACCGGAAATACGGCATCAAATACCACCTTCTATGTCAGGCGTGGCCACGGCATTGACGGGCGCACCGATGGCATGGTACATAAGAACACCCTGGCAACCTATCTACACTTGCATGCACTTTCGATGCCCAACTGGGCTGGTGATTTTGTCAACCTCGCTCTATCACATAGAATAAGTGCAGTCAACACAGCAGTATAACGTGGAGTCAAGGCCATGATAGTAGTTTGTCCTGTGTGCAAAACCGAGATTGAAGATAAAAAAGCCGGGGGCGCCGGCGAACAGGACGGGGAAAATTATTGCTTCTGTTGCAAGGCCTGCAAGAAGCAGTTCGATGAAGACCCGAATCAATACGTAGACAAGAAATAGCTTGGAGGAGAGTGATTATGCCCATTGTAACACTTGGTGGACAACAGATCGAGGTTGATGAGGATGGCTTTATGCAAGAGCCGGAAAAATGGAGCAATGAAGTGGCCGAGGATATAGCCAAAACCGAGGACGTCTATCCCATGAATGACGACCGCTGGAAGATCGTCAATTTCCTGCGTAATTACTTTGTTGAATTCGGCATTGCGCCACCCATTCGCGTGGTAACCAAGCAGACCGGCTTTGACCTTAAGACAATCTATACGCTTTTCCCGAGTGGACTGGCCAAAGGCGGATGCAAAATTGCAGGGCTGCCTAAACCCACCGGCTGCGTTTAATATATACCTGTTCCCCCTGTTTCAAGCAATCAATTTATTGAGGTCGTGGTGGTCAATAAGCATTTTATCGATGTAAGTTGTTGCCGGCTATGTGGCACCTGCCTTTCCAGTTGTCCCGTTTTGAATTACAGCCCGGAGCTTGCGCGCGCTGCCAAAGACCGGTTAAACCGCGGACTCGACATTGATGTGCTTGATAGATGCACCACCTGCTTTTCATGTAACTCATACTGCCCCAATGACTGCCACCCTTATGAGTTGATCCTGTTGCGCTGGCATGAACGCTATTTGAGGCTGGGCCTGCCGGCCATCGCCCGCATGGTAATACCAGGCGATCAATCTTCCATCTGGAGCCAGCTGTACCCATTGCTTCCCTCCGATGAGAAAGATCAGATAAGAGAATGGCGGAGGATGGAGGGCAAGCATGGCAGAGATATCCTGCTGACCGGGTGCTTCAGCTCTTTTTCTCCCTTCCTGGCTGCTAACTCCGTGCTGAAAGGCCTGACGGCCTATGGGGACGAGCGCCTCTGGTGCAGTGGCGGGCATATCTACCAGCTCGGGTTGCTGGATGTTGTGAAGAAGGCCGGCCTGCGAATCAAAAAGGTGCTTGAGGAGTTGAAGCCCCTCCGTGTAGTGACCATGATGGCCGCAGAACACGCAATGCTGACCCGCATACTGCCTGAGAAATTCGGTATCAATATAAACACCGATGTCATCACGCTGGAACAATGGCTGCTTCAACAATTACAATCAGGCAATCTGCCGCTGAGCTCACCCGTACAGCGGCGCATCGCCATACATGACAACTGCTTCTCTAAAAGTGAGGGAGACAGCCTGTGGCGGGCAGTCAGGGAAATAGCATCGGGCTGCGGGGCTGATCTGGTGGAGATGCCGCATAATCGCCGGGACGCCCTGTGCTGCGGGTTCGGCGCCGCCGCCGGTAAATTCAGCCTGCTGGACCTGATCGAACATGGTTCCAAACGTCTGAAGGAAGCCGAGCAGGCGGGCGCAGATTGTCTGGTGACATACTGCTCGGCATGTTATTTCATCTTCTCCGTGGTGAAGGAGCTTTACGGCAGCAGGCTGGAATTATATCACCTGCTTGAGCTGATTGATCTGGCCCGGGGAGATAAACCGCTGCACCGCACACGACAGCGGGCCTTTCAGATCATCGCTATCATAACGGCCAATATACTGCGCATGACCTTTAACAGCGCCGCCCGCCGCCGCTTTCATATCGATCTGAGCCTGTTTGACCGTGAGTTGTCACAGGATGATACAGGCACGGAACCAGCACGCCTCGTAAGGTTTTTCAATACCCTCTATAATAGTGCGGCCTTTCGTAATGCGGTAGTTCTCGGCATTCTGCACTTTACCGTCAGGACGATTATATATTTTCGCAGGAGGTTGAGCCATGACAGATACGGGGAAATATCAGTTTCATGATGTGGAGAACTGCCAGCTTTGCGGAGAATGCCTGTCGCGCTGTCCCGAGCTTAACCTGCCGTTAGAGGTTGCCAAACGGGAGAAACTGAAAATCAACCGGGGAGAGATAAGCCATCACATATCAAAGGCATGCACGGGTTGTTTCAACTGCGACGCATACTGCCCAAACCAGGCCAATCCCTGCGAGACCATCGTCCATCACTGGTGGGAAGTATACCACAGCCGCGGCCTGCCGGAACGGGCACGCTACTTTCAACCGCTGGAGCCATTGAATTTCCGCAGCTATGTTACGCAACGTCTGCCGGCGGATGAAAAGGCCAGGCTGGCAAGCTGGGATGATATCGCTCCCTGTGAGGAATTCATCTACCCGGGCTGTAATGTCTGCACCGTTCCCTACCTCACAGAAACATCGCTATTGCCTAAAATACCCATTCGCGGCGGCCTCTCCTGGTGCTGCGCTGAAACCTATTTCCGCACCGGATGTTACGACCTGGCGGAAGCCCAGGGCAAACGCATGCAGGCACGTTTTAAAGAAATGGGAGCTAAAAACATTCTCATGATGTGCACAGCCGGCACCTTTGTCTTCACCAAAGTAATGCCCGAGCGCCTGGGCATTAAATTCGATGCTAAATTCAAACCTCTTGTGCGCTACCTCTGGGAAGAGCTGCAGAGCGGCAGGATCAAGATCGAGCGCAAGCTCAATATGTCTGCTACGGTGCAAGACTCCTGTTATTCCAAGTTTCTGGAACCGGACTATATCGAGCTTCCGCGCAAGATTCTCCAACATATAGGTATCGAAGTGATTGAGATGCCTCGCAGCCGGGATAGAATGGTATGCTGCGGCATCGGCGCCGGCTTCAGCATTGAGAGTAGTTACAACACTATAGAACTGACACGCTCCACGCTGAAGAGATTGGGTGAGGCCAAACGGACAAATGCGGAAATACTCTGCGTTTATTGCGCGGGCTGCCTGCAAATGCTTGGCTCCGGTTCGCTGCTGTACCCGGGAGCCCCGCAGATATACCATCTGCTCGAACTGGTGCAGATGGCAGCCGGCGAGACGCCTCAGCGTCGAATCAGGCAGAGGGCCCTGACCATGTTCAGCGGGACGCTGGTCAACCAGGCGCCTAAATTATTATCACGCTCACGTTTCAGGCCCACCATATAGCACAGCAACAAAGCGTATAATAGGCATAATAATAAATACATGAGTCCGGACACAGGAGGTTAGTAGCGCCATGCTTCAGCTTCGATTCGACAAAGACAAATGCGCAAAGTGCAAATCCGTGCCTTGCCTCACCAAATGCCAGTATATCAAGCTTGACGCAAAAGAGGCCAAACAACAATGGTCGAAAATAATTAATGGGGAAAATTCATTTGTACTTGAAGCCTGCACTACCTGCTACGCCTGTGAAGAATACTGCCCGCACGGCAATCATCCATTCTACATGATCGTTGACAGGCAGGAAGAAAAAGGGATACTGCCTGCTCCCCGGCCGATAATCACCATGTGGGTAAACCAGTGCCAGCCCGTCGGCAGATACATGGTGGGCATGCTGCAGGAAAAGGCGCTGTCCTACTGCCTGCTGCCGCAATTCAACATGCTTGCTCACGGCAAGCTGTTCCAGGAAATCGAATATTCCGTAATAGTCGGCCAGGAGTTTTTCTGCAACGCTGTTTTCCTGCACTACGCAAAACTGTCGCTTATAAGAGAAAGGTTGCCGATCATCATGGAGAATATAAAAAAGCTGGGTATTAAGGAACTGGTCTGCCTTCATGACGAATGCTACGCGACCTATACTTCGATTGCGCCCGCCTACGGCATAGAAGTGCCATTTAAGCCGGTGCACTATTACGAATACCTGCTGGAACGACTGAACAAACTCCAATCGCAGGTTAAGCCTCTGAATCTGAAAGCGGCCTACCAGAGAAACTGCTCCACCAGATTGATACCGCAGATTGATCATTTTGTTGATGATATCTTCAATACTATCGGCGTTGAAAGGGTCAAGCGGAAATACGACAGACAGACAGCGCTTTGCTGTGGCGAGATCTTCAGAATGGGCATGGGACCTGACCTGGCCGATGATGTCCAGAAAAGAAACATAGACGACATGCTGGAATCAGGCGCCGAATACGTTGTTTTCAATTGCCCCGCCTGCTGGGATTCGCTGGCGGACAAGGTGGCCACGCGTGGACTAAAGCCCATCCACATGATCGATCTTTGCAGGCTGGCCATAGGGGAGGAACAGGGCCTTCAGATGTTTAAAATGGAAGCAGGGGTGTAAATGCGATGATAGATATATTACAGGAACTCTGCAAGATCACCGATAAAGACTACATATCCAACAATCAAGAGGAGCTCTACCTCTACGGGCGGGACCCGGGCTTGATGCCGCCTCATGAGCCTGATTATGTTGTCATGCCGTCAACGGTTGATGAGATACAGGCCATAGTCAGACTGGCAAACAGAGAGAAAATTCCGATTATCCCCAAAGGCGGCGGCCTTTCTCTTACAGGACTGGTTATCCCGCAAAAAGGCGGTATCCTGCTGGACATGAAGCGGATGGGGAAAATACTGGAAGTAAACGAGTCGGCAGGATATGTGATAGTGGAAGGCGGTACCACGCACGGCGCATTGAAAAGCTACCTGTTAAAGAATTATCCGCATCTTCGTCACAGCATACCTGATTCTCCCCCGATAACAACAATCACAGCGAACGCGGTAATACACGGCCAGGGGCGCCTTACGCAGCAACACGGATTCAACTCCGACATGGTCTGCGGCCTGGAGGTGGTGCTGCCCACAGGGGAAAAATGCAAAATCGGCTCCTGCGCAGTCTCGACATACTGGTTCTCCAAGGGACCGCCTCTGCCTGACCTGAGCAGCCTGTTTTTCGGCTGGTTTGGCACCACCGGCATCATCACCAAGCTGGCGCTGAGACTCTATCCCTGCAAGAAGATTCGAGATGCCATGCTTTTCCTCACCGATGAGGCTGAACTGGTGCCCGAAATCATGCGCAAACTTGGCCGCACTGAAATGGTAGAAGACCTGGTGGTGACCGCACAGCCGATACCGCTCAGGTTCAGGGGCAATTATTATATACTTTTCTATATAACAGGCGATACTGAAGAGGAATTGGATTTCAAAAAGAAAATGGCCTGGCGTGCGCTATGGGAATACTTCGAAAGGAGGGAAGGCGGGTTTGTTAGCCTGCCCCCTGAAATGAAAGCGCCCATGCTGGCCATGCCTTCAAAAGACACTACCAGGTTTGCGGATGTCAGTAAAGGCGGTGGATTTGAATACAGCGGCCCTATAGCCCCCCTGGAAAAGTATCCCGCATACGTTAAAAAGCTGGCTGAACTGGCTAATAAATACGACCTTTTCTATTCATCAGCCGCCCGTATGATCGACGGCGGGCACTGCATGATGTTTTCCTTCTCTTACACTTTTAACCGGGCTGACCCGGATACGATGAAAAGGGCCAAGCAGGCGCTTGATGAAGCCGCTGATTTTGCCCTGGAAAACGGCGGGGTTATGTGGAAACCTAATATCGATGAACAACAAATGACCATGGCTAAAATGGATCCCGAAACACTCAATTTAATGATGAAGATTAAACATTTACTGGATCCCAACGGCATTATGAATCCCGGTAACTGGGAGGTGTCCCGATGAAGAAATACCAGGCCCAGATTCACAGGTGCTTCAGGTGCGGTTACTGCAAATTTCCCACTGACTACTCAGCGATAAATTGCCCGTCATATAACAGGTTCAGGTTCGATACCTATTCCACGGGCGGCAGGTTGTGGCTGACACACGCTTGGTTGAAAGGCGAGCTGCCATGGTCGGAGCACCTTGCCGAGATACTCTACGCATGTACCAACTGCAATAACTGCAGCGAGCAGTGCCCGATGAAGTTTGCTCCCGACATCGTAGAATGGATCATCGGCGCCAGGAGCGATATGGTGGAGCAGGGGAAAATCCCCGCCAGGGTCAAGCGCTTCCTTGAAGCTGTTTACAACTATGGTAACCCGTTTAAAAACCTGCGGAATGAACGCGCCGCCTGGGCAAATGGCGCCAGGCTTTATGAGAAAGGCGACGATTTCCTGCTGTATATAGGCTGCCTTGGCTCCTATGACGAAAATGGCCAGAAAATGGCCAGAAATCTGGTCAGCTTACTGGAAACGGCAGGAATATCCTTCGGTATACTCGGCAACGATGAGGAGTGCTGCGGGAATGAAGTATATTCGTTGGGAGAGACCGAGTTATTCAACACGCTGGCAAAAAAGAATATCGATAAATTCAGGGAATTAGATATAAAAAAGGTTATCACGCTATGCCCGCATGGTTACAACATTATGAAGAACCGCTACCAGGACATGGGTTATACCTTCGAGGTTTATCACTTTACACAGGTACTGGACAGCCTGCTAAGAGATAAGCTGCTCAAGCCGGAGGCGGGCAGGTTAAAAGTAACATACCATGATCCCTGTTTTCTGGGCAGGCACAATAAAGTTTATGATCCCCCTCGCAGTGCCCTGCGAAGCCTGAATGGAATCGATCTCATCGAGATGGGCAGAAATAAGGCCGATGCCTTTTGTTGTGGAGGCGGCAGCGGTAATTTTGTGACCGATTACCTGGCCGGGGGACAGGACAGCCCGGCAAGGACGCGCATAAGAGAGGCTGCGCAGTCCGGGGCAGATATTCTGGCGCTGGCCTGTCCCGGATGCATGGTGATGTTTCAGGATGCACTGAAGGCTGAAAACCTCGAAGGCAAGCTGCAGATAAAGGATATTGCCGCAATCATCAGCGAATCACTGGCTCATTAACAGCCGCGAGAAACCGCATAGACCGGTTAATTGGATGAGATTGCTGCTTCCGGGTTATTATTATTTCCTGATCGTGGAGATTTTAAGTAATTTATATAAGCCGCAAAATCCGGTTATTCCTGTGATAAGTGCGATCAGGCCTAAAATGATCAGTACTATCATAGCCACCAATCCCCATGAACTCTGAAAATAGATTCCCAATCCGATCAGGATAATTCCAAGTATTATCCTGATAACCCGGTCAACCGTGCCCTCATTCTTCTCCATAGCATCACCTTCCCTGCGCAAATTCTACTATTGTCCGTATGATTTTCAATTACAGAAGCAGGCTTTTCAAAACCGGCCCTGGTTGACTCTGGACCTGAGCCTCTCAATACGCCTATCGAGGCTATCTATTCTAAGCTTTAATGCGTTAATCGACTGTGCCAAGTCTGAGCCTGAAACCGGCGCAAGTTCTGTTAAGGCTCCCCGGGGGCAGACATCGATACAGAGGCGGCAATGATTGCATCGGTTATGGTCTATCTGAACCCCATCCCGGCTTAGAGAGATAGCTCCCGTCGAGCAGATCTGCTCACATAGCCCGCATCCCAGGCATAGGGATTTCCTGACTTCGACTACTGTATTATTCACTTTGGCTGATTACTCCTTGAACATGTTTTACCTCTGGTATGGCCAGGGCCTCAACCCGATGTAGCATGTCTCGATTTGTGATATGACATGATCTGACCTGAACATTTTCACCTGTATAAATAGTTATTTTAATAGAGCGCGAGTCACGTTACTTCATCTATTTGCCTGTTTCAGCATTGTGAGCTGTTGAATTCCTTTGATCTGGCGGTAGGTAGCCCCTTCGCCCACACAGCGAAGAGCTAACTCCGAATCGATCACCCTGGTGCCGGATATGGCATTAACACCGTAATCAAACAGAACGGGCGATAAGGGAGAAGTGTCACCAAGTATAACCACATAGGCTTTTCGACTGCACAGTTGTAAAAGCAGCTCCACCGTGTGATTGGTGAAGGCAGTGCCGGTAATGGCTACAACGTCAGCTTGCGGTATAATTTCTGCCGCCTGATCCTCTGTAAGATCACCCTCACCCGGATTTTTCTCAATAACCCAGAGCTCTTTAACAATTCCGCGCAGTTTAGGTATAAAAGGGAAGTGCCCTACAATAGCTACTCTTTTAGCTCTCCCTTCCTCAGCAATAATATCTCGGGCATTGATGTTCAGGCAATTGTCCTCATCTATTTGCATGAGGGAGTTAATGGCAGCCATACCGATAGCCGCCTCAAGAATGCTTTGAGAATGGGCCATCAACACCAGCTCTGATGCGCTCTTCGTCAACAACAGACCGCTGTCTTTTACAGAACCGTGTTCCTGTCGAAGCGCATCACGTGGCAGCGTCGCTGCCAGTCCGCAGTTCCTGGTAAGCACGGCGGTGTGAAACAAGCCCTGGCGTATATCTTTTACGCTCGCATCCGTATTCAAACCGGATATCAGCTCTTCAAGGATTTTCATTAAGTTCTACTCCCCGCACCGGACACTATTCAGTATTTTTACCTTCTCCACTTATCCTGGCTCAGACCTGTTCATGATATTGAATAAACCAATATGTGGCGCGAAAGATGCCCACCTATGGACAGTGTGGTTTCCTGCAGTATACCCCTGCTAATGTAATGAGCATATGCTCATTACATTGTAATGCCGGCAGATCAGCCTGTCAAAAACGCTGCGATTTGTACCGCGGGAACCAAGTACCTGATTAATTGATGCCACACCATATTGTTATTCTCCGATATGTACTCGTCCCCAAATAGCCAGTGACCTTGCCAGCGAGTCGATCTCCTCCGGCTTTTTCGCCTTAGCCGCGGAAAAACAAAACCTGAAATAGTTATTTAATACCAGTGCTCCGACATTTTCAATTGCGGAACGTACGGCAGCCAACTGAGTTAATATGCTCTCACAATCACGGCCATCCTCGATCATTTTCTGCAAGCCGCGTGACTGCCCCTCGATTTTTTTGAGCCGATTAATTAACTCATCCCTGGATATCTCTTTTCTAACCATAAAAACTCCGCCTTATCCTAAATACGTTTTTGCTTACTATACCCCGGTAGGGTATAATTCCCGAAGCCCATTTATATCACTATTATATTATGAGAAGGAGCTAACTATAAAATGGAGAGACACGAACTGGTTATAGTGGGAGGCAGCGCCGGTGGTATTCAGGCATCGATTTGTGCTCAGCGGCATCACGGCCTGAAAGACATCCTGGTTATACGCATTGAAGAAAAAACAATGGTTCCCTGCGGCATCCCCTATATCTATGGAACTTTAGGCGCTGTAGAGAAAAATATCATGCCCGCTTCCCTCCTCGGAGAAGCAACGCTGAAAATAGGAGAGGTCGTATCTATTGATCGCAAAGCAAAGACAGTTTCGCTTAAAGATGGTGAAAAAATAGGCTATGACAAGTTGGTTTTGGCCACTGGGTCTGATCCTATGAAACCGCCTATACCGGGCATAGATAAAAAGAATGTCTGGTTTGCCTGGAAAAATACCGACTACCTTGGAGACCTTGCACAGGCAATTGAAAATATTGGTGATATTGTTGTTATCGGCGGCGGGTTCATAGGGTTGGAATTTGCTGACGAGTGCCGCAAAAAAGGACATAAGATAACCGTGGTAGAAATGCTGGAGCATTGCTTGCAGCAGGTATGTAACTCCGACCTGTGTATCCGGGCAGAGGAAGCGCTGAAAGGAACCGGCGTGAATATTATTACTTCCAACGGAGTGAAATCGATTAACGGCAAGAGTAAAGTTGAGTCGGTAACTTTACAAAACGGAGATACTGTCAAATGCGACCTGGTGATCAACGGCATCGGTGTGATTCCCAACGTAAAACTGGCAAAAGACGCAGGGCTGGAAATCGGCCCAACGGGTAGTATCAAAGTTGATGAGTTCCAAAGAACCACTGATACCAATATCTTTGCGGTCGGCGACTGCGCCGAAAAATACTCTTTCTTCAATGGATTGCCCGTGCCTATCAGATTAGCTTCTGTAGCGACGCGAGAGGCCAAAATAGCCGCAGCCAACCTTTATCAGCCGCAATGGCGCAATATTGGAACGATCGGCGTATTTTCAACAGTTGTAGCCAATACAGCCATGGCCATGGCAGGCTTAACCGATACCAAAGCCCGCGAGTTAGGCTATGATGTTATTGTCGGTGAAGCCCAGGCTGCTTCCAAACATCCCGGCACCATGCCCGATGCGCATCCTATGAAAGTACGTCTGGCCTTTGACCGCAGGTCAGGTAAAATACTGGGGGGCTGCGCCTGCTGTACTCAAAGCGTCGGTGAAGTAGTGAATTTAATCGCATCTGCTATAGTTAACGAAATGACCATGGAACAAATTGCCATGTTCCCCATGGGAACCCATCCATGGCTCACCGCTTCACCTCTGGTCTATCAATTTACCGATGCTGCCAGCAACGCAATTCACAATGTAAAAAATTCAGCGCGGGTACAAACATAATCGTTATTGCCATTAACATTTTGTGTGTCCGTCCTGATCATATGTCTGATTAAGGCAAGTAAAATCGCTGGTTTGCCGGTATTCTGATTTGTCCATGGCAGGCATCTCTTTATGCACTGCCTTCAGCAAATCAAGAATGCCCCTTGCCTGTCCGACTCTATATTCAAATCTGCTTGAAACACATTATCATCGATTTGACACGGCTATTAAGTCGATCTATACTCATTATGAGCATATGCTCATAATAAAGAGGATAAAACTGATATGCCGAGGCCGATAATATGCCGCCGCGTTACCTTCCTTCCGGGAGCTACTTACTTTAAACCGGCGGGAATACCCCTGCAATTCCTGCAAGAGGTGCGCCTGTCGCTTGAAGAAGCTGAGGCCATCCGGCTCAAGGACATTGAAAACATGGATCAGGAGCAGGCGTCACTTCACATGAACGTATCACGGCCTACCTACCAGCGGATATTGGAATCGGCCAGGAAAAAGTTAGCTGATGCACTGTTGCATAGCAAGGCCATCAGGATCGAGGGCGGCAATGTCGAAATTATACCGCAGCGTTACGTTTGCGAAAACGGCCACCAGTGGGATGTGCCTCTTGAACAGGCCATGGCGGAACCGCTGCAGGCATGCCCTGTTTGCAATACCACCGCACCAGGTTTGCTGACAGAGATTAATTTAACCCGAGGGCGCGGAAGAGGGGGCAGGTGTCATCGAGGAGGACCAAGTCGCTGAAATGGTCGGTCAGCGTGTATTGAGAATGCAAAAGGAGGTGAACAATGCCCTACGGAAGAGGCTACGGAATGAGAGGAGGTTTCAGAGGAGCCTATGCTGCGTGGCCGTATATCGGCCGCGGGCGTGGAGGCCTTCCCAGGTGCGGGTATTACTTCGATTACCCGACTTACTATATGCCCGCTTATCAGGCTGAAGCGCCCGCTACCGCAAATTATGATCTGGGCGACCTGAAAAACACCGTGGCCACCTTGAAAGAAAGGCTGGCACGGATGCAGGCAACGATCAGCGAGATAGAACGGCAGAGGTCTTAACCAGCCCAAATATTTTCACTTCCCACTATTTCCTGAAAAAATAAAACCAAAGGAGGGTTTAAAATGCCAGGATTTGATGGAACCGGGCCAAGGGGTCTTGGCCCCATGACAGGTGGAGGAAGGGGTTTTTGCGTAACACCGGCAGGCAATGTCGGCGCCTACGGGCGCGGCTTTGCATCCCGCGGCTACGGACCGGCTTATGGGCCGGTTTACCAGGCGCCTGCCAATCAGCAGGAAATCGATCAGATTAGAAACGATTTTAACCAGTTGTTAAATGAGCTTCAAAATCTGGAGGCAAGGATCAATCAAATGGAGAAACGTTAACCCGGGTATTGCCGGACGGGCTAAATAGACAGATAAAGGGGGTAAAACATGAAATTAGCAGTGACCGCCACCGGACCCGGTCTTGATGCCGATGTCGATCCGCGCTTCGGCAGGTGCAAATACTTCATTTTCGTTAACCCGGATACGCTGGAGTTTAAAGCAGTGGATAACACACCCGCCGGTGGAGGCGCCGGGATCGCCGCAGGCCAGCTTTTGGCATCACATGGGGCACAGGTATTGCTCACCGGTGATTGTGGTCCCAATGCCTATCAGGTCCTATCGGCGGCCAATATTCAGGTGATAACCGGCATATCCGGCAAGGTTATGGACGCGATTAATGCGTACAAAGCCGGCCAATTCAAGGCCATCAGCCAGCCCAGCGTCCAGCCTCACCACGGTTTAACTACTAAATAATACAGAGCATTGACTATTAATAAAGGAGGTTTATCATGCCCAGAGGAGATATGACAGGACCGCCAGCCGGAGGCGGCAGAGGTGGAGGTCGCGGCGCCGGCCAGGGTGGAGGAGGCAGGGGAATGAGAAGCGGCGGCAGGATGGGTGGCAACCGTCCCGGAGCAGGGCCGGGCGGAGATTGCGTTTGCCCGAGCTGCGGCGCAAGAGCGCCGCACCAGGTAGGCCAGCCCTGCTACAGCATTAAATGCCCTAAATGCGGCGCCGCCATGGCGAGAGCATAGATGATTATATCGGTTGCCAGCGGCAAGGGGGGAACGGGCAAGACACTGGTTGCCACCAGCCTTGCCCTTTCCCTCGGCAATACGTGCAGGGTTCAGTTGCTCGATTGTGACGTCGAGGAGCCCAACGACCACCTGTTTATCAGGCCTGTTATTACCGACCGCGAGACGGTCTGCATACCCGTGCCGAAGGTTGACTACAACAGGTGTACTTTTTGCGGCGACTGCGCACGAATCTGCGCCTATAAGGCCATCGCCGTAGTGCCCAAAAGCGTTCTCGTGTTTGATCAGCTCTGCCACGGCTGCGGCGCCTGCAGCTACCTCTGCCCCGAAAAGGCTATCACGGAAGAGGGGCACGAAATCGGAGTGGTTGAGTCCGGCCGGGCCAATGGCATAGCGTTCGTCCAGGGCAGGTTGACCGTCGGCGAGGCCATGGCTACGCCGGTAATACGACGGGTCAAGACCAGGATCGATCACGCCGCAACAGCCATACTGGATGTGTCACCGGGCACCTCCTGCCCCGTGGTAGAGGCTGTGCGGGACAGCGATTACTGCCTGCTCGTTACCGAACCCACCCCCTTTGGTCTGCACGACCTTGAGCTGGCGGTGCTAACGGTCAAACAATTGGGCATTCCCTGCGGCGTGATCGTCAACCGCGCTGTACCGGGAGAAGATATGGTGCAGTCTTACTGCTCCCGTGAAAATATTCCCGTTCTGCTTGAGATACCACTGGACAGGGATATCGCTCGCCTTTATTCGAATGGACAAACTCTGGCAGAGGGCATGCCTCAGTGGCAGGACAGGTTTAAAGACGTTTACACCAGTATTACAAGGAGCCGTACATGAAAGAAGTCGTTGTACTTAGCGGCAAAGGCGGAACTGGGAAGACAAGCATTACCGGCTGTTTCGCAGTCCTGGCGCGCAATAAAGTGCTGGCGGATTGCGATGTGGACGCGGCCGACCTGCATCTGTTACTCAACCCTGAGGTCAGGCGCACGGAGGAGTTCTGGAGCGGCCAAAGCGCCTGTATCGACGAAAATATCTGCAACGGCTGCGGCCTGTGCGAGGAGATATGCCGTTTCGATGCTATCAGGAACCTGAAAGTGGATCCCACCGCCTGTGAGGGTTGCGGCTTTTGCTCCCGCATCTGCCCGGTCGAGGCTATCAGCATGCTGAACAACCTTGCAGGACACTGGTATATCTCCGATACAAAGTACGGATCCCTGGTGCATGCGCGACTGGGCATAGCACAGGAGAACTCGGGCAAGCTGGTGGCGCTGGTCCGGCAGCAGGCCAGGCAGCTTGCAGAATCAGCACAGCACACATCTATTATCACAGACGGCCCCCCGGGCATCGGCTGCCCGGTGATATCTTCACTGTCCGGCGCCGACCTGGCGCTGCTGGTGACTGAGCCGACCGTATCAGGCATCCACGACCTGGAGCGTGTCATCGATGTCTGCCGGCATTTTCAAGTGCCGGCCACAGTATGCGTTAATAAATATGACATCAATGAGGAAAAAGCCTCTGAGATCAAGCGGTATTGCACGAACAACGGCATCCAGGTTGCCGGGGAGATACCCTTTGATACCAGTGTAAACCAGGCGGTTACACTCGGCCTGCCGCTGGTGGAGTATAATGATGGGCCGGCGTCCCGCGCCGTCAAACAGCTCTGGAATAATTTGGAAAAGTTTTTTCAATAAATTAATTTAGGGGAGCCATATATGCCTATTTATGACTATGCCTGCGCCGCCTGCGGTACCCGCTTTGAGCATATGCAATCGGGCGCGGAAATCAAAGGCCTTACCTGCCCCTCCTGCGGAAGCGGTTCCGTGAGCAAACTCATTTCCATCCCCGGTTTAATTAAAGCAGGCAGTGAACCGCGCGGGGGAAAGACTTGCTGCGGCCGGGAGGAACGCTGTGATAAGCCCCCATGCTCCAACGAGGGCAGTTGCTATCGCGGCCTTTAACCGTCTCACCTGAACAACAGTCTTTCATGATGATAGAATGCTGCTCTTTTATATTAAAGGCGCATAGCGATATCAAATAAACTTAGGAGATATATTATGAAATTTGCCATACCGGTAAACAACGGCGTTCTATCGGCGCACTTCGGCCATTGCGAGCAATTTGCGCTGATCGAAGTTGATGAAAAAAATAAGAGCATACTTCACAAGGAATTGGTTGCCTCACCAGGGCATCAGCCGGGATTTTTGCCTCCGTGGCTGGCCAAGCAAGGTGTACAGGTGGTCATCGCCGGCGGCATGGGCGGCAGCGCCATATCTCTCTTTCAGCAAAACGGCATCAACGTACTGCTGGGAGCGCCGGCTATCGATCCTGAAAAAGTCGTGATCGACTATCTAAATGGCAACCTGGTGTCTGGCGACAACCGTTGCGACCATTAGTCTCGCTGCCAAAGAAGCACGCCCCTGAAAAAAATTAAACAGAAGGCATACAATGCGCGTCAGCAGGGAAGAATATCAGCAGATACTTGAATCAGAGCTACACAAAACTTGCAGCGAGAAGACTGTAGACCATGCTCTAAAGCCAAGGAACATGGGTAGTATAGAGGTCGCCAGCGGTTACGCTTATATAACAGGCCCCTGTGGAGATACCATGGAGATCTGGCTGAGCGTTGATAACCAGATCATAGAGCAAGCCACTTTCATAACTGATGGCTGCATAACCACCATAGCTGCAGGAAGCATGATCACGGAGATGGCTAAAGGCAAGCCGGTGGAAGAAGCCATGCAGATCGGCCAGCAGGATATATTAAAGGCTTTAGACGGCCTGCCGGAGGAAAGCGAGCATTGTGCCCTGCTGGCGGCCAACACGCTCAAAGAAGCAATCCTGGATTATTATGAGTACAGCCGCGATAAGTGGAAACGCAATTATAAGAAACAATGGTAGCGTTTGATGTGTCGATTATGTACGATCCGGTTCCATCATGGCGTTTGGGAAGGTCCCGCGGTATTGACATGGCGTACACCCGCTAAAAACCTGCTCCTTCGATTGCTTTTACTTCTCAGGTGATGCCCGGTCAAATCGTTAAATTCATCAGTGCGATCTCAAATAAGGAGGGATTTTTCCGGCTTCAAGCACGTTATTGAGCTCTACGAATCTGCAAAGGCGGTTGCACTACCACTAAATCAGCAGCAAACGAAACGCCGCAGACCGGAAGCGTATCAAATATGGACGGCATAAATCAGACATTTAATCGCAGGGAAATCCGCATTAACGACCTTTCTGCGTTTGTCTGCTTTTCACACATAGAGTACAATTCGATAATGCCGATGTCCATCCTGAGCGACTCTATCGGCAAAATTAAGCAGGTGACGGTAACTGAAATGGAAAGGATCAACCTTGAGCCCAGTTATACTTCTAACGAGGTGCCGGGCAAGTGCTTGAAGTGCCTGGCGGAGAAAGAGCTGAACAACTGCCTTTTCGCGTTGCTCAGTGAGCAATCCAGCGATGAGGAACTGCAACAACGCTATGAGGCGCTGCTCTCACTGCTGCAATCTCCCGACTTTGAAATGTTGCGGAGCAAGGTTGAGAGACTGCTGTCCGAAGGCAAGCAGGTCAGGGTGAAGGTAGACCATGATGATGCAGGCAACCTGCAGTATAAACTGATTATTGATTGAAACAGGGCTAATAGAGTGAGAATGCATTCGTAGTATTTGCGGGGAGTAAGCTATCCAACCCACTAGACTGCTTACATTGAACAAAATCATACATTGAGGAGAAAACGATATGATAACTGCGGAACAAGTAAAGGACAGGCTCGATGAGGTCATCATTCCTCACGTTATACGTAGCCTGACTTTAATGAATCTGATACGTGATATCACAATAACTGATGACTCGGTAAAAATCGCTCTGGCTTCAGCCGGACTGGATGAATATTCGCAGAAATGGATTACAGAAAAAATCGAAGAATCTTTGAAAGGCCTGCACGATATAAAAAACATCAGCATCGACTATATTGATTCCAAACCCCTTGATTTAAATAAAGTCGGCAGTGTAATAGCCGTAATGAGTGGCAAAGGCGGTGTAGGCAAGTCGCTGGTCAGCAGCATCACAGCCGTCGCACTGAGAAGGGAGGGATTTGAAGTCGGGATACTCGATGCTGATATTACCGGCGCCAGTATACCAAAGATGTTCGGTATAACGGAGCGGCCTGGAGGAAACGAGAGCGGCATATTGCCGGTAACGTCCAAATCAGGTATTGAGATCATGTCGATTAATCTTCTATTGCCCAGCGAAGATGAAGCTGTCATATGGCGCGGTCCGCTTATAGGCAAGGCCATCACGCAATTCTGGGAAGAAGTTCTCTGGGGCCGTCTGGACTATTTAATTGTCGACCTGCCACCCGGCACTGCCGATGCCCCGCTTACCGTAATGCAATCACTGCCGATCTCGGGTGTTATAGTCGTGTTTACGCCGCAGGATTTGACGGCTATGATCGTGAGGAAGGCGGTTAAGATGGCCAGGCAGATGAATAAAAAGATACTGGGTGTCGTCGAGAATATGAGCTACCTTTACGTCAAGGAGATCGATAAGAAAATTGAGCTTTTCGGAAAAAGCAGGGGAGAAGAAATGGCAACAGAGGCGGGGGCGCCGTTGCTGGGGAAAATACCGGTTGATCCCGATTTGGCCGCCCTTTGCGACGCCGGGCATATCGAGCAATACCAATCCGATCTCGTTGAGCAAATAGGCAAGTCGCTTCTGTCGTCACTCTCCTTGAAATCTTCCGAAACCGGGAGATAACACGACGGCAAAGATGTCACAACAGGAAAATACCGACAAGAGTGATTGGCCTCCCGTTTTTTCGGCCGACGCCATTGAGCATATGGAACGCCCGCGAAATGTAGGCAGTTTAGCTCGTCCCGACGGCGTGGCCATTATCACCGGATCATGTGGTGATACCATGGAATTCTGGCTCCGCATCAATAACGGTAGTATCAGCGATATCAAGTTCTGGACGGATGGCTGCGAGACCACTGTAGCAGCAGGCAGCATAACCACACTACTGGCAAAAGATAAGCCTGTTGGCGAAGCATTCAAGATAAATCAATATGACATCTTAGACGCTCTGGGCGGGCTGCCCGGGGGCAGTGAACACTGCGCAGCGCTGGCTGCCAAAACACTAAAAGCTGCGCTGTCAGATTACCTGGAGTTTAAAAACGATCCATGGCAATGATTGAATTGATACCCAGCCTGACACATTGTATTCATACTATCACCAAAAGGGAATATGAGGATACCCTCCGACAGATGTTATCAGACGCAGCCGGGAACGAGCAACTTAATCAAAGGCTGGAATTGCTCACAATCGTATTGAAAGAAATCGATTTCAAACATCTGCGTCTCGAGTCTGAAAAATACATGGTACAGGGCAAAAAGGTCAAAGTTATTTTCTTCCTGGAAAACAATACTCCCGGATACGAAATACAGGTTCTATAATCAGTCGGATACTCTGATCCTACACATGGCACATCAAAATCCACATATAACCTTATAATTCACGCCTGGTTGTGTCGTTTTCAAGTCCTCCGTCACCTGTTCAATACTCGCTGTCAAAAAAAGTATATAATAGCCCTGATAAATACGCGCCGAGAATCAGAATACGGCATAGCGATAACCACAAATGGCTACGACTCAGATAAACAAAGTTCCGCGAAAAGAGCAAATAGTCAATGCTGCGAGGAAACTGGTCATAGAAGTCGGCAGCGAAAATGTTACAGTCAGGAGGATCGCCGAAGAAGTCGGGTTTACCGAGGCGGCGGTTTACCGGCATTTCAAAAGCAAAAGGGACATCCTTTACCTGCTGGTTGAAAATATCGAGCGAAGTTTGCTCTTGGATCTAACGATCAAAATTGATCACCGCGGCGATGTGCTTGAGACTCTCCTTATGCGCCATCTTTCTGCAATTGAAATGCGGCGCGGCATATCTTTCCAGGTCATCGCGGAAATAATCAGCCTCGGTGACGGCAAATTGAACAGCCGCATATATGACACCATTGTAATTTATATAGAAAAACTGAAAACGATATTGCAGAAAGAAATCAGCCGGGGTGAATTGCGGAAAGATGTAGATATCGAGGCAACAGCTTTCTTGATGTTCAGTGTTATGCAGGGAATATCCAATGTCTGGACCTTGAGCAATTACAGCTTCGACCCCAAGAAGAAGTTCAACGCAGTTCTTAAAACACTGAGAAAAGGACTGCAGGATTAAAGAGATTTAGTGCATGTCTGTCATAGAAGTATTCGGTCTGATTGGAGGTCTGCTTGTCCTGGGGTTTCTGGCGGACTTCCTTTTTAAGAAAACTTATTTCCCTGACATATTAATTCTTCTGGCGCTGGGTTTTCTGATAGGGCCTGTCCTCAAATGGGTTGATCCTGCTCAGATAGCGCCTTTTTCTCAGCTGATTGCCAGCCTGGCTCTGGTTGTCATTGTATTTAACGCCGGTGTAGAACTGGAATTTGCCAGGGTTATATCCAGCGCTCCTCGAACGCTGATCCTAGTATTTCTTGGCGTGTCATTCAGCATGGTGGCCGTAGCTGCCCCGGCCTATTATCTACTGGGCTGGAAGCTAATGGACAGCATCCTCCTCGGAACTATCGTGGGGGGGACGAGCTCGGCCATAGTAATGCCGCTTATGAGCCGGGCCAGGGTGCCTGAACAGGTTTCTACCCTGCTGTATCTTGAGTCCGTATTTAACAGCCCGGTTATTATCGTGATAGCGCTGGTGCTACTGGAATCCATTGTAGCCGGGGAGGCAGGCATTTCGCTATCAACTGTCGGCGTAGGTATAGTTACACAATTTCTTTTAGGGCTATCCGTGGGAATAATTGCAGGCTTGTTTTGGCTGTGGATACTGACGTTGCTGCAAAACGAAGACTACAACGATATTGTTACCCTGGCAATTGTATTTCTTCTTTATTATGCCGTTGAACAAATAAACGGCAGTGGTGTTATAGCCGCTCTGGTCTTCGGTTTAATTCTGGGAAACGGAGTAGCAGCAGGTAAAATGCTTAAACTGAAATGCACAGCTGAAGCTACCGGCATTATGAAGAAATTTACTGCTGAAATTTATTTCTTTATAAAAACGTTCTTCTTTATATATCTCGGGCTAATAATCTCCTTCAAAGATCCAATGTTGGTCATACTGGGCGTCGTTTTCTCACTGATATTGGTGCTGGCACGATATTTCGCAGTACTTCTCACCTCTATTGGTAATCATCCGCTGTTCTCACACAGGGGTATACTGGCGACAATGTTGGCCAGAGGGGAGTCGGCGGCTGTCCTCGTACAGATAGTAATTGCCGCAGGTATAATAAATGCTGCCGTTTATCCCGATATGGTTATGTCCATTATTATTACTACGGTCATCATATCAGCTCTAAGTGTCCTTATTTATGGCAGAAACACAGATGAAGAAGCAACTTGATCAAATCCAACCTGAACCGATAATCCTACGCTATACAATATTGTCACTTACAGCCGAGGCACGGATTTGAAGAAAATTGTAAAATGTCCCTGGCTTAAATGCTGAAACCAATGTGCAGCAATAGAAAATTGATCACGTTGGAGAAAGGTCACTACATATAATGCATGATGCAGCTCTTGTCATCGGATTAGTCGGAGTACTGATCTTTGCCGCCCATCTGTTCGAGGCGATATTCAGGCACACCAGGATACCGGATGTACTGCCCCTGGTGGTCATCGGCATCCTGCTGGGGCCCCTTTTAGGCATAGCCACGCCTACGAGTTTCGGTGCGGTTGGTCCCATCTTCACTGTAGTCACCTTCGTGTTAATCCTGTTCGAAGCAGGAACTGGCCTCAGCATTTCGTCTTTGCGGAAAACTTATAAAGAGACGTTAATACTGACTACAGTTACCTTCATATTGAACGTGGCGCTGATCGGCGTTGCCGCCCATTATCTGACGGGATTGGGATGGGTCAGGTCATTTATTCTCGCATCGGTAGTAGGGGGAATATCGTCCGCCATTATAGCGCCCATGCTGGGTCAACTTAATATGCAGGCAGATGGGAAGGCCGTACTGCTATTGGAATCATCGATTACCGATGTATTTTGTGTGATAGCTGCCCTCAGTTTTATTGACATTTCCGACCTTGGCGATATAACGCAGTTTGATATCGGGCTTGCGATGGGTAAGATGATTGCGTCATTTTTACTTGCTGCCATGATGGGCACCGTCGGAGCATTCGGCTGGTCATATATATTCAACAAAGTGCGTGGCCTGCAAAACTCGATGTTCACCACCGCGGCCATTGTTTTCGTTATCTTCGGCCTCGCTGAATGGCTGGGTTACAGCGGCGCGATAGCGGCCCTGGCCTTTGGCATCACGCTGGGAAACATCAGTTCATTGAGATTGCCCAAGCTTTATAGTGGTTTTAATACCGACTTCAGCGGCCTTAATATCTCGGAGAGAGCGTTCTTTGCTGAGCTGGTATTCATTCTTAAAACGTTTTTCTTCGTCTATATCGGTATATCCCTGCAACTGGCGAACTGGTGGCTGATAGTGGTTGGACTTATTCTGACCGTCCTCATTTTCATAATACGCCCGCCGGTTGTGAAATTCACTGTGCATAAATCCACGCCGGTGACGGATGCCTCGATGCTGGCGATTGTTATTCCCCGGGGACTGGCGGCGGCCGTCCTCGCGTCCATCCCTTTTCAACAGGGCATGGAGGGCGGGGATATCATCCAGAATGTTGCGTATGCAATAATATTGGTCAGCATCATTATCACTTCTTTGCTCGTTTTACTCGTCGATAAAACCCGATTCAGCAGATTCTATGCCTGGTTTTTTTCCAATCTCGGAAAACAATCTAAAGCTGTTGATTAACCCGGGCGGTGGTGCAGTTACCGGGCAGAAATACGGCCGGTAACCCACCTGTTGAAAACAAAAATATATTTAATAGTGTAAAATAGTATGTAACCGTTCACTAACCTATTCCCGGATACAAAACGGATATACAGCTCCATACCGATGACCGGTAATCTACATCCAAATATCTTCCAACATCTATCCATGACAAAGCGTTGCGGCTGAAGCTCACAGGAAACGGCCTGGCGATAGCCGGGAAATGTGGATGAAATTGTAGTACTGATCAATTAGAAGGGGAGATGTCCCATGTTTAAGCAAATTGATTTACAGAGACTGGTCAAAGAAAAGCTTGCCGATTACGTTTTTGTCGTTGTTTCAAACAGGCAGCCCTACATACATACTTATGTCGGCGATAAAATCGAGTGCTCCGTGCCGGCCAGCGGCCTGACGACGGCACTTGACCCTGTCATGCAGGCTTGCGGGGGAATCTGGGTAGCTCACGGCAACGGAAACGCCGACAGGGAGGTGGTGGACAGCAAGAACAGGGTATCGGTCCCGCCTGAATCCGGCAGCTATAAACTCAAGCGTGTATGGTTGTCGGAGGAAGAGGTCGACAGGTATTACCTGGGTTTTTCGAACGAGGCCATGTGGCCGCTCTGCCATATAGTTTTCCAGCGTCCCAAATTTGATGACGAGGACTGGTATACTTATAAAAACGTCAACAGGCGTTTCGCCGATGCTGTTCTCGATGAAATAGGGAATCGTAAAGCTTTTGTCTTTATACAGGATTATCATCTCACACTTGTATCGCGGCTGATCAAAGCCAAAAATCCACGAGCCATCACCGCTCAATTCTGGCACATCCCCTGGCCCAACAGGGAGGCATTCAGGGTCTGTCCATGGCAAAATGAAATACTCTACGGGCTGCTCGGCAATGACCTGCTCGGTTTTCATATTGCGTACCATCGCCACAACTTCCTCGATACCGTAGACCGGGCACTGGAGTGCAGGATCGATAATGAGAAGTTCTCGGTCACCCACGGCAATCATACAACATATGTCAGGCCGTTTCCCATCAGCGTGGATTTTGAGTCCATCACTGAAAGAAGCCAGGCGACTGAAGTTGAACGTGAGATGGCGGCCATTAAAAATAAATACGGCATCACAGATGAGATAATCGGTATCGGCCTGGACAGGATCGATTACACCAAGGGCATACCGGAAAGGCTGATGGCCATCGATCAGCTGCTGACCAAATATCCCAAGTACAAGTTCAGCAAAAGAGTGGTCTTTTTTCAACTGGGTGAACCAAGCCGCCTGAAAATCAAGAAATACGAGGATCTTAATGTCGAGATCGAAAGGCTGATCGCCGATATTAACGGCAGGCATGAGACCGACGGGTGGCGGCCTATAATATATATTAAGGAGCATAAATCGCCCGTTACATTGCTGGCGTTTAACAGGCTTGCGCACTTCTGCCTTGTCAGCTCCCTCCATGATGGTATGAACCTGGTCGCGAAGGAGTTCATATCCAGCAGGTTGGATGGGGACGGTGTCCTTATTTTGAGCCGGTTTACCGGCGCATCCAGGGAGCTGGAGGATGCGCTCATGATTAACCCGTTTGCATTGGAAGAGCTCGCAGAAACCATTCAAGCAGCGATAGAGATGCCTGAAGAGCAGCGTCGTAAGAGGATGGATAGATTGCGCGAAAAAGTTCGCGAATACAATGTCTATCGATGGGCTGCCGATATTATCACGGCCATGGTAGATATTAAATAAATAGTCTCAGGATAAATGGAATACCTTTTTAACGATTGGAACAGCATCTGGAAGCAGTTGAAGGCCGCGAAACATAAGGTGATTTTATTCGACTACGACGGCACATTGACACCGATAGTGGACCGGCCGGAGATTGCACGCCTGCCGGGTGAAGTTAAAGTTTTGCTGGAAAAATTGACTCACAAGCAGGGCATAACAGTCGGTATTATCAGCGGACGGGCGATCTCGGATATACGGGAGAAGGTAGGCATAGACAGTATTATTTTCGCCGGAAATCACGGTTTGGAGATCGAGGGGCCGGGCATAAGGTTTATCCATCCTCTGACCGATGAAATTGAATCGCTGATGCATGTTATAGGTATTGTTTTAACCAAGGCCCTGTCCAGAATAAGAGGAGCGATGGTCGAAGATAAAGGCCTGAGCCTCAGCGTTCATTACAGGCAGGTTGATTCCGAGCAACTGCCGCAGGTCGACGCCATATTTAACAATACCGTTGATATCGGCAGAAAGAGGGGCAAGATCAGGACTTCATCGGGGAAAAAAGTGCACGAGGTAAGACCCGCCGTACCCTGGAACAAAGGAAAGGCTGTGCAGATGATCATGGAGAAGTTCCTTCCTAAAAATGTGCGAGGTTCATATCTATCCATGTATGTCGGGGATGATTTAACGGATGAGGATGCTTTTCAGGCGATCAACAATGCAGGAGGGATATCGGTATTCGTTGGAGATGCCGGTCAAAAGTCCGCCGCCGCATATTATTTAAATGATACGTCAGAGGTAAGCAGTTTACTTGCTGAAGTACTTAAGATTGCGTAGGATAAAAATATGATTGAATGGTTTCAACAAAACTGGCTGCTTGTAGTGGTGCCGCTTGCGCTGTTTCTGGCCTTCTGTATTATCGGCTTGTGGGCGAGACGCGTTCTCTATTTCAATCTGGACAGGCACCTGACCAGATCGGGATGGGGTGGCCGGGATGTGCTTATTCAGACTTCACGCGGGCCTTTCTTCTTCTGGTTCGTTCTGCTCGGTTTATACGTTGCTATAGCATTCTCCAGCATCCAGGATGACCACAAGGCCCTGATCATCAAAATCATCGCCAGCGTATTCATTATCTCCATAATCTGGCTGCTTATCATCCTCAGCGAAAGGCTGCTGAGCATTTACCTGAGCGAATACAAAAGCGTAGAAAGGACTGCGAAACATGTGATGACCGCTCTGCGTTCAACGCTTATTATCATCGGATTATTGATACTGCTTGATTACTGGGGCTGGCCGCTCACACCCTTAATACTGCTGATCGCCGTAGTCATGCTTGTAGTCATCATAGCCTCACGTGACGCGATACTGAATATTTTCTCGGGATTCGAGATCTCAGCCAGCCGTCTGGTTAAAGAGGGTGACTTTATTAAAATCGGCTCCGGCGACGCAGGCTATGTGACCGATATGGGATGGAGAAATCTAATCGTCAGGACACCCGATCAACACACCATCGTAATACCGAATAGCAAGCTGGTCAGGGAAACCATCGTCAATTATGGCCGCCCGCTGAAAAAAACTGAGGAGCCGTTCCATTTCTATACCAGGCTTAGTCTCAAGGAGCTGACCGGGCTGAAAGCAACGAATTTGATCGCACTGGTAAATATACTCAAGGCGGCGCCGGACTCTATAGTCTATTACCACACGCATCATTTTCTGGAGGAGTTCCAGTACCTTACGCCTGAGCCCGCCAATGATTTCGCCTTATGGATCGGCGATGCGCTGGACAATCCTGTGTTGTCTGAAAAACTCGCCAATATCGACACCTTTGAGTTCACCAGCCTGGGCTCTTTAAAGGCCGCATTGATCTCGGTTATCGAGCAGTATATGGCAGAGAATCCGGATATAAGGTTTACCCAGGCCGAGCGCGATTTTCATTTCATTAAAGTAGTCAACGTCATCGCGCCGACACCTTACTTCGCCTCCGACCTGCGCGAGTTCGTCGAGGTGCTGCGCAAGATTACTCTGGATTCGCTTTACTATCATGTATTCGAATCGAGGTTGAGGCTGCAAAGACGTTCCAACGATTTCTCCGTATGGATCAGGGACTCATTTGAGGAGGATGATCTTGCTGAGAAGATCGACAATCTCGTGCCTTATACTACAACCCTCGAGGGTTTAAGGTCAGTCATTATTCAGCTCATCGAGAAACGAATTAAGTAGGAAACACCATGAATGATACGGTAATCAGCCATTATAAGACCAGGTTAGAGGAGTACCAGCCGATCGTAGGCAGTAATATAATCGATGAACTGAAGCTACTTGGTTCACACCTTGCCGGCAGGAAGGTACAAAACATCAATTCCACATTCTCCGGCGGCGGCGTGGCGGAGATACTGGCGCGTATCGTCCCGCTTCTGCAACAACTGGGCATCGATGCCACCTGGGATGTGATCCAGGGTGACGATGCATTTTTCAATGTTACCAAGAAATTCCACAACGCCCTGCACGGTAGGGATGAGAGCATCACCACGGACGACCTGGATATCTTCATGGAGACAAGTCGCAGGAACAACGAAAGCACGGCTTTAGATGCGGACATATTCTATATCCATGATCCGCAACCCATCATGCTTATCGAGAGAAAAAAATCGCTGGGCGGCAAATGGATCTGGCGTTGTCATGTCGACGTTTCGCATCCGGATAAAGTGGTGTGGAAATTCTTAAGAAAATATGTGGTTGGATACGATGCCACGGTATTCTCTTCCCCCGAATTTTCTCAGCAGTTGCCATCCCGGCAATACATGATCTCCCCTTCCATCGATCCGCTGAGCGATAAAAACAGGGAGATATCGCAATCTGTAATTCAATCGGTACTGGACAAATACGGCCTGGACAACGGCAAGCCGATGGTGGTTCAAATATCCCGTTTTGATTATTTAAAAGACCCGCTGGGCGTTATACAGGCTTTCAGGATGGTCAGGAAAGGCATCGACTGCCAGTTGGTCCTGGCTGGAGGAACGGCCACCGACGATCCAGAGTCGACTCAGGTGCTGGAAGAAGTCAGGGAGAATGCCGGCAATGACCCGGATATCAAGATACTCCCCATCCCACCCGGCAGCGACCTTGAGATTAACGCTTTGCAGAGGGCCGCCACAGTGGTGTTTCAAAAATCGCTCAAAGAGGGCTTCGGCCTGACTATCAGCGAAGCGCTATGGAAAAGCAAGCCCGTGGTGGCGACCGCCGTGGGGGGAATACCGCAGCAGGTAAGAAACAAGGTAACAGGGCTTCTCTGCCATAGCGTCGACGGCGCGGCCTATGCTCTGAAGCAGTTGCTGAGCAATCCCGACTACGCCGCATGGCTGGGTAAAAACGGACATGAGCATGTGAAACAGAACTTCCTAATAACCCGGCATGTAAAAGAATACCTTCTTCTATTCTTAGCCGTGGATAATCCGTCAGAAATCATAAATCTGTAGATGTGCCGGCATAGCACAGCCAAATATGACCAGCGATAGACGCCTCCGAGCGGAACTGGAATTATGGTCGATCCCATCGTCACGCAGTCTACAAACGTTATCCATTGACAACTCTGATATGCTTTTATAGCTGAGCGGAGGTTGTAGCCATAAACAACCCTGCCGAGCGAGAGGCGACTTACAAGTTTTTCGTGGAGCAGGCTTATGCCGTGGGCAAGGGCTTAAATATGGCATCGTATATGGAAATCGATGCAGTGATTGATCCCGCTGAGACACGCCGCTGGATAATGCGCAGCCTTAACTCGATTCAGGAAAAGACTCCTAAGAAATCCGCACGAACGTTTATCGACCCCTTGTAAGCCTCTATTTAATCAGCCTGCGCGCCTCAGCCTCCACAGTCCTGTAAACATCTCTTAAAGGGACGCCCTTGCCGGCAGCTATCTTTTTGCATTCATCGTATTCAGGGGAGACACTGACAATTTCATCCTCGAAGCGTTTAACCTTTACCCTGACCTTGCCATAGCTCGATTCAAACTCGACGATATCGCGATCGGCGATGTGCCTGTACACAGGCCGGACCCTTATGCCCAGCGTTGACGTTTCGCGCATGATGGTTTCCGCCAGCTTCGACTCGGCATCAGCGGGGGAAAGCACGCTCATCATCACAGCCGGACGGTTCTTCTTCATCTGAATGTGTGTGAACCAGACATCCAGCGCGCCCTGCGCGAACAACCTCTCCATCACATAGTCGTAAATCTGCGGGTTCATATCGTCGATATTCGTCTCCAGCAGCACCATACTCTCATGACCGTTATGTTCAGACGACTTCCCTATCCACAATCGCATGATATTGGGGTACTCATCTGCATTCATGCTGCCTGCGCCGTAGCCGACCTTTTCCAGGTTCAGCCCCGGCCGGCTAAAAGCAGCCAGCGTTGTTACGATTGCAGCGCCGGTGGGCGTCACCAGCTCCCTCCCCTGCATGGCAGCATGACAGGGTTTCACCACAGGCGCCTGCCTGCGGGCTATAAGTTCTATGGTAGCCGGCGCGGGCAAAGGCAGCGCGCCGTGGCGGCACTCGACCGAGCCTTCCGCCACAGGAAACGGCGACGCATAACTCCGATTTATCCCCATTAGGCCCAACCCGATCACTGTTCCCACTATATCCACGATGGAATCCACCGATCCGATCTCGTGAAAGTGCACCAGCTCCAGCTTCGTCCCGTGGATTTTAGCCTCCACCTCTCCCATGTTACGAAAGATATCCAGCGCCTTTTTCTTTAATTCATCGCCCAGCCGGCTGCCTGCGATCAAATCCACTATATCGCTGTAGGAGCGGTCGGGTTGCTTAACCCCTTCATCAAGTATGACCCTGGCCCATGTCGCTCTCAGGGCGCCTCTTTTGACCTTTTCAGCCGTGATCCTGTATCCCTCCAAAGGGAGCTTGGCCAGTTCTTTCTCAAGGTCCGCCCTGGGCAGCCCCGCATCCATCAATGCGCCCAGTATCATATCGCCGCTGCAGCCGGCGTAAAGGTCGAAATATGCTGTATTACCCATTTGAATCCTTGCTTTCAGGCAGCCTGCCTGCTCATGCTTCCCATCTGGTAGCCTGTCAGATCGACGGTGATATGTTTGTAGCCGAGTTTCTTGAGAGCTTCGACGGCCGCCTGCCGGTTGTCCTTCTTTAACAGCGTAGCTAATCCTTTCTGATCGACCTCGATCCTGGCTATATTACGGTGGTGCCTCAGTCTGACATGCTCGATTCCCAGCCCTTTGATGAAGGCCTCTCCCGACGATACCTTACCTATCAGCTCGCGCGTGATGGGCATGCGATGGGGTATCCTGGTAGCAAGGCAGGCTATGGCCGGCTTCTTCCAGTTCGGCAGCCCCCTCTTTCTGGCCAGTGACCTGATCTCCTGCTTGGTCAGAAATGATTCCGCCAGCGGGCTGCGCACACCGAGCTCGGCTATGGCAACCAGGCCCGGACGAAAATCGCTGAGGTCATCGTAGTTGGTGCCATCGCAGACATATCTGATGTGCCTGGCGCGAGCCGTCTCATTCAAGATCCCAAGCATGTTCAACTTGCAATGGTAGCAACGGTCTTTGTTATTGACGGCAAAGTCCGGTATATCAAGCTGGTTGAACTCTACCACCATCAGCTTTAATCTGAGCCCGGACGCCAGCTTTTCAGCAGCATTGACCTCCCCGCCTTCCATCAGAGGCGATTTGGCCAGCACGATCAGCACACTGCCTTTCAATATATCGGCGGCCGTTACAGCCAGGTACGTACTATCCACTCCCCCCGAATACGCTACAACAGCGGAACCCATCCTGTCGATGATGCCCTCCAGATGGCCGACTTTGTCCGCGGTTTTGCTCTCAATATTCAATTTACGTGCTTTCATCTATTGATCAGGCCGGCAAGATAGCCTGCATTGAATCCTCCATCGATATTGACCACGGCAATGCCCGGCGCGCAGCTGTTGAGCATGGTCAGCAACGGCGCAATGCCCTTGAAGCAGGCCCCGTAGCCGACGCTGGTGGGTACCGCTATGACGGGACAGGTCACCAGCCCGCCCAGCACTGCGGGAAGCACGCCATCCATACCGGCCACGGCGATGATCACACTGGCGCTCCTGATCTGCTCCATATGATCGAAAAGACGGTGTATGCCGGCCACGCCTACATCGAAAATGCGCTCGACTTTATTGCCCATCATCTCGGCAGTGACTGCGGCCTCCTCGGCAACGGGTATATCCGCCGTACCTCCCGTTACAATCGTTATGCCCGGTTTGCCCGCCTTTTTCACCCTACTGTCTATGATGACTGCGCGGGCGGCTGCGTTATATCTGGCGTCCGGCAAACTCTTCTTGACCGCCCTGAATGCATCGCCATCGACACGTGTAATCAACACCCTGCCCGAATGCGCTGCCAGACTATTTGCAATGCTGACCAGTTGCTCACGGGTCTTGCCCGGCCCGAAGACTACCTCGGGAAAGCCCGTGCGCAGGCTGCGGTGGTGGTCGAGCTTGGCATGCATCATATCTTCGTAAGGCAGGACGCTTAGTTGACTGACTGCATCCTGCACAGACAACTCGCCAGACCTGACCTTCTTGAGCAAACCGGTCACCCATCGTTGACTAAACTTCTGTCCGCCCGACTTAGTCTCTTGATAATCGCCTTTTCTCATCCATTTTCCCACGCAGAGCGTTATCGTAAGTATAACGCAGCCAAAGATGCAGTACAATATGGACGCTGAAGCTGCGGTTAAACAATTTATACAAAAAGGTTGTTTTTTGTAACACCGTGGTTTAAAATGGTGGCGTCCGCCGCCTGCAAGGCCATCCGGCCAGGCGGATGAAGGGGGGTGAAAATGAGCATACCTAAACTGAGCGACGAGAAGTATAAAGAAGTCATAGCTGCCTACGAGAAAAAGACCTCTAAATCCAAAAAACTGATCGAAGAATCCCGCAAATATATAGTACCCATGGGCGCACCCGCTTACATGATCTGGCACAGGCCCTATCCTCTCTTTATCGACAACGCCAAAGGCTCCAGGCTGTACGACGTGGACGGCAATGAGTACATCGACATGTTCATAGACCAGGGCATTTCCTATATCGGACATAAGGCGCCGGCCATCCGCAAGGCCATCGACAAGGCGCTGGATAAATACGGCTTCCACCTGGAGATGTGCGAGGAGCTTGCCACCAGGTGGGCGCAGAAGGTCATTCAGCATTATCCCTCCATCAAGAAGATCAAAATAGTCAACTCCGGCAACGAGGCCACCGAACTGGTCTGCCAGATCGCGAGGGCCTTCACCGGAAAAAACAAAATCATCAAATTCGCCGGACACCATCACGGCTGGAACGGCGTGCTGTCCTACGACGCGCTGGCGGCAGGATCGGGCACCCTTTTCACACTGGGCATACCCAACAACCACTGGGACAACCTGATCAACCTGCCGCCCAACGATATAGCTATCGTAGAGAAGGCTCTTCAGGATAACAAGGACGAGGTGGCGGCCGTCGTGCTGGAGCCGTTGGGCGCTTCCTCCGGGGCCAAGCCGCTCAACGAAGGTTTCCAGAAGCAATTGCGCGATCTCACGACAAAGTACAACGTGCTGCTGGCTTTCGACGAGGTGGCCACGAGCTTCAGAGTGGCCATCGGCGGCGCGCAGCAGGTGCTGGGTGTAACTCCGGACCTTACCTGCCTGGGCAAGCCGATCGGCGGCGGCCTTCCCATCGGAGCGGTGGGCGGGCGCGAGGACGTGATGTCGGTGGTGGGCGCGCTGGACCCCAGGGCCGAGCATTTCGGGCCGCTCTTCCCCATGGGCTCATTCTGCGCTCACCCGCTGGCCATGGCGGCCGGTATCGCCTTCATCGAGGAGCTCGAGAAAGGCAATTATATACAGAACTCCATCGATCGAGCCGCCGACCTGGCCAGGCTGATCAACGAGGTAGCCGCCGGGCTCAAGATGGATGTCTCTGCCCATGCCATCTACAGTATCGTGCACTTCGGCCTTAACGGAAAGTTCGATATGAGCCAGGTATTGGAGGTCTACGAGTTCGACCTGATGATACGGCTGGCCCTGCTGCTGGGCGATCCGGGCCTGGTGGTGCTGCCCGGCCATGTTTATATGTCGGGCGTTATGACCGAGAAGGACATACAGAAAAGCCGTCAGGCTTTCGAGACGGCTTTCAGTATCTACAAATAGTGACTATAGAGACGTATTTTATCAGTCTGTTGACAGGGGTAACGGAAATTGTATAATGCCTTACCAGCTTTCATCCTAGGCTTATACAAATAAAACTGTTAGGAGAAGATAGGGATGACAGAAGAAACACCGCAAGGTCAAGGCATACTCAGAAAAGAACTCACACTGGTGCTGCTGATCTTTCTCATGATCGGCCTCAACATAGGCGGCTCCCTGTTCACACTGACCAATGTCGCCGCGGGCCTGACCGGCCCATCGCTCATCATCGCGCAGATCATCTGCGCCATACCCGTTTTCCTGGCCATCATACCCTACATGCTGCTGACCTCCATCGCGCCCAAGTCGGCGGCCAGCTACCAGTACGGCAAGCTCGCCTCCTATCCCATGGCAGTGGCGGGCGTGATCGTGCTGCTGGTGGCCATGCCGCTGGGCGGCCTGCCCCTGTTCGCCATCACCAACGGCCGCTTCATCATGATGCTGTTCCCGGATGCGCCCGCCATGGTGCCCGGCCTGGGCATATCGTGGGTGGTGCTGATCGCCATTATCACCATCACCATTTTTTACATCATCAACGTCGTGGGCATCAAGCCCTCTGCCTGGGTGCAGTTCGCCATGGTGTTCCTCCTGATCTCCGCCCTGCTGGCGTTCATTTTCGGAGGATTCCCCCAGATAGAATGGTCCAATTTTTCGAATATGTTCACGGGCAACCTGAAATTCCCCGCTATGTCCCCCGTGCTGGGGCAGACGGTCGGCGTGATAGCGGCGGCGGCCATATGCTATACGCTGCTGGCCGGCGGTCTGTTCGGCATCGAGCTGGGCGACGAGGTTAAAAAGGCCGGCGTCACCATACCGCGAGGATTGCTCATCGCCATCATCGGCGCTTTCGCCCTGACCTGGCTGGTCGAGATTGTCGCCATCGGCGTCATGAACTGGGAACAGCTTGCCGCATCCAAGGACCTGGGCGCCGCGTGCAAACTGATCTTCGGCGCCAATTCGTTCTGGTTCTATTACTTCATCATCGGCGGCGCCGTGATGGCCTGTATCTCCACCGTGCATGCTGTAATGACTATCGCCGGACGCTACGTCATGGCCTACGCCAATGACGGCTTCTTCCCCAGGTTCTTGGCCGATATCAACAAGCGCTGGGGCACGCCCCACTGGGGACTCACGCTGCCCTGGGCGCTGTGCGTGATCATGCTCTTGCTGGCCGGCGAAAGCCTCGGCATCTACGGGGCCATGCTCAACTTCGGCATGCTGTGGATGGTCACACTGGTATTGATCGCGGCTGCCCGGCTGCACAAGACGCATCCCGAGGAGTTCAAGCTGTCGCAATTCAAGTTTAAACCGGGCCTGGTCTCCTTCGCTGCCATCACCGCCGCAGTTCTTAATATAATATTCATGCTGCTGCTGGTGGTCTTCCTGCTGATGCAGAAGGTCACCTGGCCGATCATACTGTTCGTTATCGCCATCATCGTCGGGCTGGGACTCTACTATATCCAGAAAGCGAGAAAGAAGGTCAAGCCGGCGACGCTTTTATAATCCGGTTTGAAATGGAGCAGCCAGGAAAAAATGCCCGGAACTAAACGTATTGCCGTCATCGGGGCGGGCGTAATGGGCCCGGGTATCGCCATATCTTTCTCCCGCCACGGTTTCCCCGTTGCGCTGGCCGACATAGATCCCGCGGCCCTTGAGCGCGCAGAAACGAGCATCCATTCAATGGCCTGTTTGTTCAATAGCAGTCCTGCTGCGGATAAAGACGGCGGTAAAGATATCGCGGCCGGGATAAGCCTGACTACATCGATAGAGGAGGCCACCACCAAAGCCGACTTTATCCTTGAGGCTGTCAAGGAGGAGCTGTCCGTTAAAAGCCGCGTGTTCGCCGAACTGGAGAAGGTCTGCCCGCCGCACGCCATTCTGGCCAGTAACTCCTCGACGCTCTCCATCGATAGCATAGCGGAAAAGGTCTCTCATAAGGAGCGGACTATCCTGACACACTTTGTCAACCCGCCCGAGGTCATGCCCGTCGTGGAGGTGGCGCGCGGCAGCGCTACTTCGAATAAAACATACGCGGATACCGTAAACCTGATAAAGTTAATCGGCAAGAATGCTATTATCTGCGACAAGGTGGTACCCGGCTATCTGGTCAACTCGTTCAACATGGCCATCATGGCTGCAGCGCTCGATTTTCTGGGGAACGGGGTGGCCACACTGGAGGAGATCGATTTCGCCTTTACCCGCGGCCTGGGCCCGCGCCTGTCTATAATGGGACCTTTCAAGACCATGGACCTGATCGGCCTGGACCTGATCTGGCAGGCCGTTCTCAGCTTTGATCCCAACGCCCACAGCGATCCGCGCGCAGCACGCCTCCGCGAACTGGTGCAGGCAGGCCATTTCGGCATGAAAACGGGCAGGGGATTCTACGATTACGGCGGGCGCAGCCGTGACGAAGTAATGCAGGAGATCGATCGTCAACTTTTAGAGATCGTGACAAACCGTCCCGCCGGGACGAAAGGAGGTACTCACACCCATGGGATTCAATAATATTTTAGTGGTCGGCGGCGGCGCCATCGGCGGCATCACCGCAGCGCTGCTGACCAAACAGGGATTGAACATTATAGTGCTGGACGCCGACAAAGAGCACGTCAAGCGGATGAACAGCGGCCTGGAGATAAGTGGCTTCAGAGAGACGACCGTTCCGGTCAAGGCCATGCTGCCCGGCGACTTCGTCGGCGCACAAAACGCGGGCTGGGCCGATATCGTCCTGCTGGCGGTCAAGGGACTGCATACTGAAAATGCGCTGAAATCCGTATTACCTGTGATATCAAAGACTGCCCCGGTCGTATCGCTGCAGAACGGCATCAACGAGGAGACCATCTCCAAAGTCGTGGGCGTTGAACGCACCATCGCCTGCAGCATCACCTGGGGAAGCACCAACAAAGGGCCGGGCCAGCTAATGCAGACAACCGACGGCGGGTTCATCATCGGACAATGGCCGACCGGCAAAAGCAAGATCGTGGATGAAACAGCTACGCTGCTCTCTAAAGCATTCACCACCGAGGTTTCCGATAATATCATCGGGGACCGCTGGACCAAGCTGCTGATCACCGTCTCACTGACCGGGGTAGGCACCACGGCCGGGCTGACTTACGGAGGTGTGATAGAAAACGAGTCGGCCCGCAAGGTGGCGCTGACTGTGATCACCGAGACCTACGACGTGGGCATCAAGGCGGGAGTCAAGTTCGCCGACCTGATGGGCGTGTCACCGTCCATCGTACTGGTGCGCAACAGGGAGGACTTTGAGAAGGCGTCCCAGTTGATGGAGATCGGGTTCGCCAACCATAAGGCCACCAAGCCATCCATGTGGCAGGATATCGAAAAAGGGCGCAAGACCGAAGTGGATTTCGTCAACGGCTACGTGGTCAGGAAGGGCAAAGAGGTCGGTTTGAAAACGCCGGCCAACGAGCTGGTGACCAGAGTAATAAAGGAGATAGAGGACGGCAAAAGAAAACCCTCCCTGGAGAATATCAAAGAATTCAACGGCATCACGGCTTATATTAAATAAATGCATTAAGGAGGTATTTCATTCATGGCAAAAAAGTTGATCATCCAGGTGGCGCCTTTCGGATCAAACACTCTACACGAAAATACACCAAACCTTCCCAACCTCGGCAAAAGGACGCCTTACCTGCCGATTACGCCTGAAGAGGTCGCAGAGGAGGCTCTTCGCTCATATAATGCGGGTGCAACCCTGTGTCATATCCATGCCAGGGACCCCGTACACATGCTGGCCACTCCTGATATCAAGGTCTGGGGTGACGTGGTGGCGCGCATACGGGAGAAGTGCCCGATATTAATCGAGGCCGGCGGCGGCATCGGCGCCTGGGTAGATACGACCACATGGCAGATCATCCCGGCGTCCGAAGAACAGAAACTGGCACTGCTGGACATCAAGCCCGAGCCTGACATGCTTACGCTCAATATGGGCACGTTTGATATGTCGGTCGGCAAGTACGGTTTTTCCACTTTCAGCAATACCCCACCCTTCCAGAGGAAGATCATCAAGGGCATCCTGGAAAGGGGCTGGGGCATGGAACTGGAGATCTGGGACGTAAGCCACCTGTACAATACCATGGCCCTGTGCGAGGAGGGGATATTCGACAAAGATATGGTCTTCCACATCGATTACCCTCTGGGTGTAGCCGGCGGCCAGCCCGCTACAGCCAAACAGCTTATGTATATCTCGGAAGAGGGCAAGAGGATGTTCCCCAATTCCAAGTGGCAGGCCCTGGGCATCGGCAAGGATGAATTCCCCATGATCACGATGGCCATGCTGCTGGGCGCCGACAGCGTCCGGGTGGGCCTCGAAGATAACATCTATATTTCGCATGGCGAACTGGCTAAATCCAACGCTGAACTGGTGGAAAAAGCGGTCAGAATCGCCCGCGAGCTGGATTTCGAGATCGCTACCGTGGAAGAAGCCAGGGAATTGCTTCACCTCAAGAAAAAATAAATAGAGATCGGAGGAGCAGGATGGATAGTAAGCCAGCTATAAAGCGGTACCAGTTATCGTCATCTTCCCGGATGTACATATTCGTCCTGCTCTTCCTGCTTTATTTCTTCGACTACGTAGACCGCACCGTGGTCACCTCCCTCTTCCCCTTTATACAGAGAGACTGGGGCATCTCTGACGCTGAGTGCGGCATGCTGGTTTCAGCCGTCTACTGGTCCATCCTAATCTTCACCTTCCCCGTTTCCGTACTGGTAGACCGCTGGAGCCGCAAGAAGACTATTGGGTTAATGGCCGTGTTCTGGAGTCTGGCCACGGCGGCCTGCGCCTTCATGCCCAACTTCAAAGCACTCTTCGGCGCAAGGACCGCCATCGGCGTCGGCGAGGCGGGCTACGCCCCGGGCGGGTCCGCCATGATATCAGGGCTTTATCCCGAGGAGAAGCGTGCCCGCATGTTCGGCATCTGGAACGCCTCCATACCGCTGGGCAGCGCCGTAGGCATCGCCCTGGGCGGCATCATCGCCAAGTCACTGGGATGGCAACACGCCTTCGGCCTGGTGGCCATACCCGGCCTGATCGTGGCCATCATGTTTTTCTTCGTAAAAGACTACAAAACCGTGGAACTGGTCAAAACGGTGGACGAAAGCAAGGGCGCAGGCAAGAAGAAAATGAGCTTCGGCGATATCAGCAGGGAGTTCCTTCAAACTCCGAGCCTGTGGTTCACATACCTTGGATTCGCCGCCGTCGTATTTGTAACCACCTCGATCATCACCTGGCTGCCGACCTACTTTTATCGTGCGGGTGGTATCGCTGAGGATCAGGCCGGCCTGCGTGCCAGCGCGATCATGGCGCTGGCAATCATCGGCGCGCCGCTGGGCGGCTTCCTGGCCGATCTATGGTATAAGAAAGACCTGAGGGCCCGGCTGCTGTTCTGTGCCATATCCATCCTGATCACGGCAGTATTCGTTTATCTGGCGTTTTCATTTTTCGAAGGGATGTACCAGTACCTCATGCTGCTGCTGGTAGGTATCGCCATCACCAGCTTCATCCCTGCCGCGCTGGCCGTCTGCCAGGACGTGGTGCACGCCGGGCTGCGCGCTACTTCCGTGGCCCTGGCGGTTGTCATCCAGCACCTGCTGGGCTCATCGCTTGGCCCCATAGTAACAGGGGCTTTTTCCGACGCCTACGGCATACACACGGCCATGACATTTTTGCCCATTTACCTGATCGTCGCCGCAGCTCTCTTCTTCGCCGGCTCTTTCTTCTACAAGAAAGACTACGCCAAGGTGGAGAAAATAGAACTCCAGATGGAATCCTGATTTCATCTCCGGGTTGACTGCACCGGCGCCATCGCTAATCTCCACACTCTTCAGATTATATAGAATATTGCATATTTCTATATAATTCTATACCATATATTTTCAGGCGTTTGCATTCCACGCAGATATCAAGAGCGGTTACAATGAAGAATAAAGACCTGATCAGCATCAGCGAAGCCAGCCAGATACTCGGTGTCAATGAAGCTACGTTGCGTCAGTGGACGGATGAGGGCAAGCTCAATGCGTTCGTGACGCCGGGCGGACACAGGCGCTACTCGAAATCCGACCTGCGAAACCTCACACGCTCCGGCCAAAAAGTACTGGGCATCAAAGACCTGGTGAACGAGCTGGAAGATACAACGCCCCGTCACAGGGAGATTGCGCGCGGATTCTTCGAAAGGTCGCCACAAATAATAAAACCCTGCCGGGAACACCAGCAGCAGCTGGCCGAACTGGGCCGCCATTTGCTCAACCTGACAGCCAGATACGTTAGCGAGCCGGCCAGAAGGGCGGAATGCCTATCCGCAGCCCGCGATACGGGCAGAAGTTTCGGACGCCTGCTGGCTGAAATGGGTATGCCGCTGACCGAGACGACGGAGGCTTTTCTCATGCATCGTGAGTTGATCATGCAGGCAGCAGCCGGCCTTGCCGGAAAGCGCCAGGCCCGCGGAGGGCGCATCGCAGAGGCCATACCGCTTGCCAACCGTTTGATCGACGTAACTCTTGTAGCCATGATAGACGAACACCAGAAGAATGCAGGTAAAGGAGCAGGCCGCTTATGATATCAATATCCCGCCTGCTCTGCGGCGCCGTAAGCCCCGGCGACAGCCTGCGCTACCCGGACTCCGCACAGGCCCATAAGGGCGCTGCAGAGCCCGGACCGGTGGTCGTCTGGAACTGCACCCGCCAGTGTAACCTGCACTGCATCCACTGCTACGCCGGCGCCGGCAGTCGGGCGGAAGCACCCTCCATGAACACGAAGCAGGGCATGCAGTTTATCGATGACCTGGTTGAATTCAAGGTGCCGGTTATCCTCTTCTCGGGCGGGGAACCCCTGTTGAGAGACGACCTTTTCGATCTGGCCGGATATGCAGTAAGCCGTGGCCTGCGCATTGCTCTTTCCACCAACGGCACACTCATCAACGGGCCAGCCGCAGATAGGATCGAGAGAATAGGTTTCGCAGAGGTGGGCATCAGCATTGACGGCACAAGTTCAACCAACGACCGATTCCGTGGCAGGGACGGCGCCTACCGGCAGGCCCTCGAAGGCATACGCGCATGCGTGGCCAGGGGCATCAGGGTATCCCTCAGGCTGACTATAACCAGGTATAACCACATCGAAATACCCGACATCTTCTCGCTAATAGAACAGGAGAACATAAACCGTGTCTGTTTCTATCACCTGGCATATTCCGGGCGGGGCAACAGCCTCAGGGAACAGGACCTCCCTCACTCTCAAAAGCGCCGGGTTGTGGACATGATCTGTGAACGTACACTCGATATGCACAGGAGGGGACACCCCATTGAGGTATTAACGGTGGGCAACCACGCGGACGGAGTATACCTGTACCTGAGGGCGCGTGAGCAAGGGCATAAGGATGCCGCACGAATACGGGATTTGCTTAAAATGAACGGGGGCAATAACTCGGGGATAAGAATAGGGGCCGTTGATGATAAGGGAGACGTGCACCCGGACCAGTTCTGGCAGAGCTATTCACCCGGCAACATTTTGCAACGTAAGTTCGGCGACATCTGGATGGACCTGTCACAGCCCGTAATGAAGGGCCTGAAAAACCGCAAGCATCTGCTCAAAGGGCGCTGTGCCCGCTGTGCATATCTCGACCTGTGCAACGGCAACCTGCGCGTGCGCGCCGAGGCCGTGCATGGAGATATATGGGCCGAAGATCCGGCCTGTTACCTGAGCGACAGAGAGATCGGTTTAATAAAATGAGTCACGACCATTTAAATTCGACTTTAATCCAACCGCGGCTGCAGCTCGTGGCATGGGAGATCACGCGCTCATGCAACCTGCATTGCGCGCACTGCCGCGCATCGTCCTCCGCAGACGAGTACGCGGGTGAACTAACCACTCAGGAGGCGTTCCGCCTGATCGACCAGATAAACGAGGCAGGCAACCCCATCATCATTCTCACAGGAGGGGAGCCACTGGCGCGCGCCGACGTGTATTCCCTGGCCGAATATGCAAAACGTAAGGGTCTGCGTGTGGTCATGGGCACCAACGGGACACTGGTCACACCGCAGGTCGCAGCCCGGCTGAAAGCCTCTGGCCTCTCTCGCATCTCGGTCAGCCTGGATTTTCCCACAGCGGAGATGCAGGATAAATTTCGCGGGCAGCGGGGTGCGTTTGAGGCAGCCGTGGCGGGTATCCGCAACATCCGCGAGGCCGGCATGGAGCTCCAGATCAACTGCACGCTGACCAGACTGAATATCGCCTATCTGAACGATCTGCTTTGCCTGGCGCTGCATGAGGGGGCGGTAGCCTTCCACCCCTTTTTCCTGGTGCCCACGGGCAGGGGCAAGGGGCTGAGCGATGTCGAACTCAGCGCCGGGGAATACGAGAGCGCCTTAAACTGGATATACGATAAACAACTTGAACTGGGGGATAAAATATTCTTCAAACCGACTGACGCGCCGCATTACCTGCGCATATTGAGACAACGCGGCGGAAACGAAGCTTTGCTATCAGGCCCTTCACCTGCAGCGCGCCGTCGCCACGGGGGTGAAGATTCTATCAGCCGCGGATGTATGGCCGGTACCGGATTCTGCTTTATATCTCACACAGGCCGGGTGCAGGGGTGCGGCTACCTGGATCTCGAGGCAGGCAATATCAGAAATCAGCCGTTCGGCGATATCTGGCGCGATTCTCCGCTGTTCAAGCAGCTACGCGACCTCAGCGCCATCAAAGGGAAGTGCGGGGCCTGTGAATACAAACAGATCTGCGGCGGCTGCCGGGCCCGCGCTCTGGAGACCACGGGCGATCACCTGGAGTCCGAGCCGTATTGTATTTATCAGCCGCGCGGCGCAACAGGAGAACGCGTAAATGCCGGATAGCGCGCATGTAACTCCCGAAAACAGGCTGCTTGGCATGCTCCAATCGGGCTTCCCCCTGTGCAGGGAACCATACGATGAAATGGGTGCCGGGCTGGGAATAAGCGGCGATGCCGTGATCATAAGAATAGTCAATTTAAAGAAGCAGGGTATCGTACGCCAGATCAGCCCGGTGCTGGATGCCAGAAAACTGGGTTTCCAGAGTACGCTGATTGCCATGAAGGTGGATTCATCCCACACAAAAAGCGCTGAAGATTACCTGATGGCACATTCCGGCATAAGCCACGGTTATGAGAGGGAGCACGAATTCAATATCTGGGTGACACTGTCTGTGCCCCCGCGAGCAGATTTGCAGGCGGAGGTTACGAACATCTCTGCCGGTTCCCATGCGCGGGAAACAATCGCCCTGCCGGCCGTTAAGGTATTCAAGCTGAGGACCAATTTCAGCCATAATGAAGATACTTCAGAGGAAGAGGATGTTCTGAGCGGGAACGGACTGCCCGTCAGGGCCCGATTATCAAAGGCCGACAAACAGATCATCAACGGTCTTCAGCATGACCTGCCGCTGAGCGCCGACCCTTTTACTCCGCTGGCGCGCAGCCTGGGGATGGACGTAGATGAAATGCTGGCGCACAGCCGCGCGCTGCTGCGCCGCGGCATAATAAGGCGCTATGGCGCTTCCATCAACCACCGCAATGCCGGATACCGGGCCAACGCCATGACGTGCTGGTATGCCCCGGCCGGCAGGGTGGATGAGTTGGGACGACTGCTGGCTTCGGACAGGCATGTCAGCCATTGCTATGAGAGGCTGACTATTAAGCCCTGGCATTATAACCTGTTCGCCATGGTGCACAGCCGTGATAAGGCGGCCTGCCTTCAAATAATCGAAAGGATGGCGGCAGTAACTGGACTCACAAAATACGTTGTGCTGTTCAGCATAAAAGAGTTTAAAAAGACGAGAATACTGTACAGAGTTTAACCAAATGATGGCGGCGTATTATCCGGTTTACCTCAACCTTCAGGGCAGGAGATGCCTTATCGCCGGAGGGGGCCAGGTAGCTTTGCGCAAGGCTGCCGCGATGCTGGAACACGGCGCCGAGGTAACAATCGTCAGCCCCCGGCTTTGCACAGGTCTGCGCAAGCTTGCGCATGAGGGCAAGATACAAGCTGTCAACAGGCCCTATCGCGCCGGAGATCTGAAGGGCGTATCTATCGCCATCGTAGCCACCAGCAATCGCAGAATAAACCGCAGCGCAGCGGAAGATGCTAAAAAACACAGGGTGCCGGTCAACGTGGTGGATGACCCTGTGTTGTCGGATTTCATAGTCCCGTCCATCTTGCGCAGGGGTGATCTTTCCATCGCTGTCTCAACCTCCGCTAGAAGCCCGGCGCTGGCGCGCAAAATCCGCAGCAGGCTGGAAAACTCATTCGACAAAGAATATGCCCCACTGGTTGCTATAATCGATGAGGTCCGCCGCCATGTTAAGAGACAGGGATTGAAGGTAAGCAGCAGCGATTGGCAACAGGCTATTGATATTGACTCTATGATCGGGCTCATCAGGCAAGGGCGAGGGCAAGAGGCGGGGGAAGACCTGATACAGAAACTAAGGAAATGCGCAAAATGATCTCACAGGCGGAAGTTACCCATGCATGTTAGTCTGGTCGGCATAAACCACCGCACGGCGCCTATTGAAATGCGTGAAAAAGCCGCTATCGGCCCGGACAGCCTGCACGCATATCTTCATCTTCTGCGACGGCATCTACAACACGGTGTCATTCTCTCAACCTGCAACCGCACAGAGGTATATTCCACGGGTAGCCGGGCCGGAGATGTTGATCAGGCCTGCGTCGATTTCCTGGGCAATAGCATGGGTCTGACGGAGAGCGCCACCACCTGTTTCTACGTGATGAGCGACCGGGTCGCCCTCGAACATCTTTTCGATGTGTCCTGCGGCCTGGATTCAATGATAATCGGTGAATATGAAGTACTGGGCCAGGTGAGTCAGGCGCTGGAGGCGGCGGAGAAGTCGGGTACGGTCAACCTGCCATTGAGACGTATTTTTGAGAGCGCGATAAGGACCGGCAGGCGGGCCCGCAACGAGACGGGTATCAGCAGAAATCCTCTGTCCATCAGCTCTATAGCGGTCAACAAAGCCCTGGATATCGTGGATGATATCGGCAGATGTAAGATTGTTATCATAGGGGCGGGCGAGGCAGGCAGGCTTGCGTTGAGGGTGGCCAGCGGCAGGGGCGCCGCCGATATGGCGGTGGTCAGCAGAACGCTGGAGCGCGCCGTACGGATAACAGGCACTTGTGGAGGACGTCCCGTCGGCCCTGATAAGCTGGCGGTGGAGTTGCGCGACGCCGACATCGTTATCGCCTGCGCGGCATCGCCCCACCCGGTGCTCCACCACAGGCAGGTAAGCGATGTTATGAACACGAGGCCGCAACGACCCCTGATCATCATTGATATCGCCCTGCCCCGCAATGTCGAGCCGGACGTCGGCAGCATATACAACGTGCATCTATACAATATAGACGACCTTAATAAGCTCGCCGATAACCATCGCCAGGAAAGGGAAGCGGAGGCGGCGGCCGTCAAAGAGATCATAGCGGAAGAGGCCGAAATACTTATGAACTGGTTGCTGGCGTACAGCGCCCGCCCGGCTATCAAGTCCCTCATGGTCAGGGCCGAGAAAATCCGCGCGGCGCAATACCACAATTCCATAAAGAAAATGGCGTCATTATCGGAGGAAGAGAAACAACATATCGACCTGCTCACCAGGTCGATCGTGGACAAGATATTGAGGTACCCGATACTGTACCTCAAGGAAGGCGGGGACGCAGACCGGATGAAATCAATCAACCGCATTTTTGGATTGGACGATGGTAAGGAACTGTGAATAATAAAATTGTGATCGGCTCCCGGGGAAGCAGGCTGGCCATGATACAGGCGGAGTCGGTAGCTCGTGAGATCAAGCAGGTTTGCCCCGGGATCGAGATCGAGATCGTCAAGATTGTGACAGAGGGCGACCGCAACCGCAGCTTGAGCATCGACCCGACCGGCGACATCGGTATATTCGTCAAAGCGCTGGAGGAAGCTCTGCTGAACCGCAGCATAGATATAGCCGTGCACAGCCTCAAGGACCTGCCGACCATTCTGCCGCAGCAATTATGCCTGGCCGCCGTGACTGAGAGGCTGGACCCACGAGATGCAATGGTCGCCTGTTCACCGCTGGCTGACCTGTATCCCGGCTCTAAAATAGGCACCGGAAGCCTGCGACGTGCTGCGCAGCTCAAACACTTACGCCCGGACCTGGTGGTCTGCGGCATACGAGGAAATGTGGATAGCCGCCTGCGCCGTGTGAGCTCCGGTCAACTGCAGGGTGTGATCGTCGCCGCAGCAGCGCTGCTCAGGCTTGGGTTGAGTGGTAAAATAACCGGGTACCTTCCCCTGGAATCATTCCTGCCGGCCGCCGGTCAGGGCGCACTGGCTATAGAGGCCAGGGAGGGCGACGGAAGAGTGGAGGAGATCATCGGACCGATCAACCATTTGCCCACCTGGCGGGCGATAACTGCTGAACGGGCTTTTGTGCATACAGTTGAGGGAGGCTGCCGCGCGCCCATTGCAGCTCTGGCCACAGAGCATGGTGATATCATGCAGATTCAGGCCATGGTATCGGACAGGGAAGGGGATGTAATAATGAGAGACACGTATCAGGGTCCGGCAAATCTGCCCCAGGAAGCCGGCGAAAAGCTGGCGCGAAGGATGCTGAAGGCAGGCGCCGCCGGCCTGATAAAGGATGCGAGATGCCGCTGAAGAAAGGCAAGGTCTACCTGGTTGGTGCAGGCCCGGGCGATCCAGGTCTGTTTACCCTCAAGGGAGTTGAGTGCATGGCCGGGGCGGATGTGGTCGTCTACGATCACCTGATCAACAACTTAATCCTTGATCATGCGCCGGCGGCGGCTGAAAAAACCTATGTCGGCAAGAGAGGCGGAAGTTACCATGTCGGACAGGATGAGATCAGTCAGCTTCTGGTGAGGCTGGCTCGTGGCGGAAAGACGGTGGTGCGCCTTAAAGGGGGCGACCCGTATATCCTGGGCAGAGGAAGCGAAGAGGCCGCAGCGTTGGGGGCCGCAGGTATCGCCTTTGAAGTGGTGCCAGGCATCTCATCTGCGGTAGCTGTGCCGGCCTATGCCGGAATTCCGGTTACCCAGCGAGGGCTTTCATCCTCACTCACCATAGTCACCGGCCACGAGGATCCCACCAAGCACGGTTCCCATATCCGCTGGGACATGCTGGCAAAAATGAGCGGCACGCTTGTTATTTTAATGGGAATGCAAAACCTGCACCTGATTACAGCGCTCCTCTTAAAATACGGTATGAAGCCGGTTACCCCGGTGGCCGTCATCAGAGACGGCACACTGCCGACGCAGTTCACAATAACCGGCACACTGAAAAATATCGCGCAAAAGGCCGCAAAGGCCGGCTTGACTGCGCCGGCCGTAGTCGTCATCGGCCGCGTGGTAGAGATGCGCCGGGACTTGCGCTGGTTCGAGATGTTCCCCCTTTTCGGCAAACGTGTGCTGGTCACGCGTGCAGGCATCCAGGCGGGCGGCCTGGAAAGGCTGCTCATACAGCACGGCGCACAGCCCGTGCGTTTCTCATCCATCCAGATATGTCCTATCAGAGCAAAGCACAAACTGGACCGCAGCATCTCACATTTGCACGAATACGACTGGCTGGCCTTCACCAGCGCCAACGGAGTCCAGGCATTTTTCCATCGCATGAGTGAGATGCAGACAGATTCCCGCGCTCTGGCCGGCCTCAGGATAGGCGCCATCGGGCCGATGACAGCGAGGGCGCTCAATGCGTACGGTATCACGGCGGACTACATCCCCGCAGTCCATACCGGGAAGGGTTTCCTCAGGGATTTGACTGAAGCTGATATTAACGGAAAACGCTTCCTGCTGCCGCGCGCCGACATAGCCGACGATGAGCTTACACAAGGTCTGAGAAAGCTGGGTGCGCGCGTTGACGATATAGCCGTCTATCATACCATCAGTCCCCGCCGAAACCTGGCACGGTTGAAAGATCTGCTGTTGCCCGGCAACCTCGATGTAATCATGTTTACCAGCTCATCGACCGTGACAAACCTGCTGGTGGGACTTAGCGATAAAGAGATCAAGCAGATCGAAGCTAAAATAGCCTGCATAGGCCCCAAGACTGCGGCGACAGCGAAAAAATCAGGATTAAAAGTGGATATCCTCGCCAAGGAACAGACAATGGCGGGATTAATTGAAGCCTTGGAAAAACACTTCCGCAAGGAGGCCTGAATGTCCGTATTTCCGGAATTACGTATGCGCAGACTGAGAAAAAGCCCGGCGCTGAGGTCGCTGGTGAGGGAAAGCCAGCTGGATGCCGGCGACCTCGTCTTCCCTCTGTTCGTCGTGGAAGGCAAAGCTATAAAGAGGGAGATCGATGCCATGCCCGGTATCTTCCATTTCTCCGTGGACAGGCTGGCCGCCGAGGTCGATGAATTGGTCCGGCTTAAAGTGCCCGCAGTGCTGCTATTCGGCGTGGTAGATAAGAAGGACGAGAGAGGCTCGGCCGCCCTTGATCCGAAAGGCGTTGTTCAGCGGGCCGTGCTGACCATAAAGAAAGCCGCCCCGCAGATGATAGTGATCACCGATATTTGCCTGTGTGAGTACACCGACCACGGGCATTGCGGACTCATAGCCGACGGAGATGTCGATAATGACAACACACTGCCGCTGCTGGCCGCGATGGCCCTTTCCCATGCTTCCTCCGGTGCTGATATGGTTGCCCCTTCAGACATGATGGACGGGCGGGTTATGACTATTAGAAAAGCGCTGGATGCCAACGGTTTCAGCCGCATACCGATATTGTCTTACGCGGCCAAATACGCCTCCGCCTTTTACGGGCCCTTCCGGGAGGCGGTGGGCTCAGCTCCCCGGTTCGGTGATCGCAGGTCCTACCAGATGGACCCTCCCAACGTGCGTGAGGCGCTCAGAGAGATAGAAGAGGACATCAAGGAGGGCGCCGATATCGTCATGGTCAAACCGGCGCTGGCGTACCTCGACGTTATCCGCCGGGCGCGGGACAGTTTCAATTGCCCGCTGGCTGCCTATAATGTGAGCGGCGAATATGCCATGGTCAAAGCCGCCGCCTCACGCGGATGGATCGATGGGAAAAAGGTCACTCTGGAGATACTCGGCTCCATCAAAAGGGCGGGAGCGGATATTATCATCAGCTACCATGCCAGGGAAGCCGCTGCATGGCTTGCCGCATAGATATAATGAGATGAGGACAACTAAAAATTCTGAGCGCCTGTTCAAACTTGCCCGGCGCTACCTGCCGGGAGGTGTGGACAGCCCGGTCAGGGCCTTTGGAGCCGTTGAAAGCATACCCCGCTTCATAGTTGAGGGCAACGGCTCAAAAATCCGTGATGCCGACGGCAACAGCTATATCGACTATGTCTGTTCCTGGGGTCCGCTGATACTGGGGCACGCAGAGCGGCGCATAGTCGAAGCATTGAGACACGCGGCGGGAAAGGGCACGAGCTTCGGAGCTGTCACGGAACTGGAGACGCGGCTGGCTGCGATGATATGCAAAGCCTTGCCCTCAATGGAGATGGTGCGTTTCGTCAGCTCGGGTACCGAGGCAGCCATGAGCGCCATCCGCCTGGCCCGCGCTTTCACCGGCAGGGACAGGATCATCAAGTTCGCCGGATGCTATCACGGGCACTGCGATAGCCTGCTGGTCAGCGGCGGCTCCGGCATGGCCACGCTCGGCATACCTGACTCTCCCGGCGTGACAGCATCCACTGCCCGGGATACGCTGGTGGCCGGCTACAACGATCTGGACTCGGTGCGCAGGCTGTTCGCCGGGTATCCGGACAGTGTCGCCGCCGTTATAGTTGAGCCCATAGCCGCCAATATGGGTCTGGTGCATCCCGCCAGTGGCTTCCTTAGCGGCCTGCAGCGCCTGGCCAGGGCAAATGGAGCGCTGCTCATCTTCGATGAGGTCATAACCGGTTTTAGAGTAGCCTACGGCGGCGCCCAGCAGCTTTATAAAATAAGGCCGGATCTCACCTGCCTGGGGAAAATCATCGGAGGTGGCCTGCCGGTGGGCGCCTACGGGGGACGGCGTGACATCATGCAGATGGTTGCGCCGTCTGGAAAGGTTTACCAGGCGGGCACACTCTCCGGCAACCCGCTGGCCGTGACTGCCGGTATAACCACACTCGAGATACTGAGAGACCCGTCCATCTATAAGCAGCTTGAGGATAAGGGAGATCTCCTGCAGGAAGGGCTGGCCGCCTCCGCCTGCGACGCTTGCATGCCGCTGTCCATAGCACGCCAGGGATCTCTGCTCACCGTATTTTTCAGCGCACAGGCCATCACGGATTATACCGCCGCCCGCAGCTGCGACACGGCCGTCTTCGGGCGTTTCTTCAGGGGAATGCTGGAGCAGGGTATCTACTGGCCGCCCTCCCAGTTCGAAGCAGCCTTCCTGTCGCTGGCCCACAGCCGACAGGACATCTCCGTCACAGTCAAAGCAGCGCGACAGGTCCTCAAACAGATACAGGATTAAGACTATTTAATGGCGATAGCCTCTACCTTGAGCTGGAAATTGCCGGGCACCTCTTTGACGGCCACACAGGTGCGTGCGGGCGGCTGCTCGGTGAAGTACCTTGCATAGACCTCATTCAATTTGGCAAAATCGTTCATATCGCGCATAAAAACGGTCACCTTCACCACCTTCGCCAGGCTGCTGCCCACCGATTCCAGAGACCGTTTCATGTTCTCCATGACGATTTCGGTGGCCTTGCCGATATCATCCGTGATAATAAGTCCCTTCTCCAGATCCATGGGATCGATGCCCGTAAGAAAGAGGAATCCACCGGCCTCGACAATGTGTGAATAGGGCCCCGCTTTCAGCAGGAAATCATTATCCATGCACTTCTTTTGCAAAGCAGTTACCTCCACTTAAATCAGTAGTCAAATGTTACAAGTTATGTTAATATCATACCATGTCTGAATACAACCAGACCGAGGAGAAGATCGTTGACGCCGCCCTGTACGTTCTCCTTGCTCACGGCATCAAGAAAACCACTATCGAGGATGTTGCGGCGCGCTGCGGACTGACGCGGGCCACCGTGTACCGCTACTTTAAAGACAAGAGGCGCCTGATAAGGGCCAGCATTCTGCACATGGTGAGCGTGCTTGACGAGGCGCTGGGCAGCATGGACAAACACAGGTACTACGATACCGAGAAATCCGCCACGCTGATCAAGGAGGCGGTGTCTCTAATGCCCAAAGGGGACATTTCCACACGCATTATCGAGCTCAAGCAGCTTTATCCGGAGATATTCGCAGAGTACCAGATCGCTCGTCTGGCCTCGATCCGGGGGATATACAGGCGTGTTTTTAACGCGGCTAAGCGGGAGGGACTGATCACCCCTTCTGAGACAGACTGGAACCTGGTGCAGACGATTCTTTCAGAGGCGACGCTCTACGTTGCCGAGAGCCCGCTGGTGCTGTCGTACGGCACGTCGGTGGGACACATATACTCGGCCGTGCTGGATATCATGCTCTACGGCATCATGGGCAGGCGCAAGAAACGTTAACCGTTTAACGTCTGCGTGTGCCCGCTGCCCGCTGCGGCTGCGTTCTTCGCCCCCCGAAACCGGAGCGGCGTTGGCTTCCTTCCTCAGATACTGCGGGGACCGGAGCATCGTAATCGAAACCCTGAAGCTTGCGACGTTCCAGCGGTGTTTTGAGCACCTTCTCTATCTCTTTAACCAGGTCGGCGTCAGCGGCGGTCACGAATGTCAGTGCATCACCCTTCTGATCAATGCGTCCGGTGCGCCCGATGCGATGTGTGTAGGCATCCACGCTTTCCGGCATATCAACGTTGATAACGTGCGAGATGCTCAGCACGTCTATTCCACGCGCCGCGATGTCCGTGGCCACCAGTATCTTAACCGTGCCGTCGCGGAAGTCGTCCAGCGCCGCCTGACGCCTGTTTTGCGCCAGGTCGCCGTGCAAAGCCGTAGCCCTGAAGCCCGACCTTTTCAATTGCAGTGCAACGCGATCGGCGCGGTGCTTGGTGCGGGTGAAGACCAGCACCGAGTCGGTCTCGAAACTGCGCAGCACTGCGCTCAACAACTTTATTTTAAGGTGCTGTTTCACGGGATAGATGCTGTGCGACACGGTATCAGCCGGAGCAGCATGCCCGATCTGCACTGTAACAGGAATTCGCAAAGCCTCCTGCACCAGCCTGCGTATGTCGGGTGGCATGGTTGCGGAGAAAAGCATGGTCTGCCTGGGCCTGACAAGGCACCTTAAGATGCTCCTGATATCGGGTAGAAAACCCATATCGAACATGCGGTCGGCTTCGTCAATGACCAGCATCTCAACGAAGGAAAGGTCTATAGTGCTTTTCCATATATGGTCGAGCAGGCGGCCCGGGCAGGCAACTATGATATCGACGCCGCTGCGCAGCCTGCGTATCTGCTGTTCCATGCCCACACCTCCGTAAATGGAGATGCTCTTCAGGCCGGTGTACTGTCCCAGCGCATCGATGGCCTCGCAAGTTTGTTCGGCCAGCTCCCGCGTGGGCGAGATGACCGCGGCGCCGATGCGCCCGCGCGGCAGTTTCAGCAGACGGTCCATCACCGGCAGCAGGAAGGCTGCCGTTTTGCCTGTGCCGGTCTGCGCCAGCCCAATGATGTCACGCCCCTGCATGATGGGAGGTATAGCCTGTATCTGTATGGGTGTAGGCTCGGTATAACCCTGTGCCCGTACACCCTGCATAATGTTTGGATCAAGATTGAAATTTTCGAAACTCAATGAATGCCCTCTTTAAATAGTCTATTTAGCGGGGTTCGGGCCATCCGAGGCTTGTGATAATTCTGGAAGGATTATAATAAGCTTGTGATAACCTAAACTTGAACTATTGATCTATTATACAATAAAGATTGACAAACAACCTAATAAATACTAAATTGAAATTGCAGGCCGCCTTGGGGGAACATATCCGCAATATGTCGTAACGGATCAGCTTCTAAGAATATACGGAGGTATCTATGCCGGAAGAAGAGGCCAAAACCAAGAAACAACTTATCGCTGAATTGCAGAAACTACGCAAGCAGATCAACCAGCTTAAAGCTCTGGAAAGCGAATTCAAAGCCATCGAGAAGGAACTGAGGAACTCCGAGCATCAATACAAACAGCTATTTGAGCATGCGCAGCACGGGATTGTGATACTGGATGCGGATACGGGGCACATTCAGCGCGCCAATCCCCACCTGTTAAAGATGCTGGGCTATTCGCATGATGATCTGCTGGGAAAAAACCTGTGGGACATCGAGGCGTTCATAGATACCGAGAAAAGCAGAGCCGCGGCGCACCATCTGAAACAGAAGGACCACTTGCGCTATGAGGATTTCCCTCTGGAGACGAGAAACGGGCGGCGGCTGGATGTGGAGATAGAATCCACCGTATGTAAGATCAATGACAACCGCGTCGTCCACTGCAATATCCGCGATACGTCGGAGCGAAAGCGCCTGGAGCGGGAATTACGGCTGGTAGCCACACACGACGCGATGACCGGGCTGCCCAACAGGACGCTCTTCCGCGACCGTGCGCAGTTAGCAGTATTACATGCTCAGCGCCGGAAAAGGAAAGTGGCCATACTGTCGCTTGACCTCGATAAGTTCAACACTGTGAACGAAACCATGGGCAACGCGGTGGGAGATAATTTATTGAAGGCCGCCGCCGATCGCATGACGGCTTTGCTGCGTAAGAGCGACACAGTGGCGCGCGTGGGCGGAGATGAGTTCGCAATGGTAATACCTGAGATCGATGATGTCGGCAGTGTGGACAAGGTCAACCACAAGATTGTAGACGCCTTCAGACATCATTTCCTGGTAAACGGCCACAAAATACTGGTCACCATCAGCATCGGCACAGCTGTATTTCCCGATGATGGAAGGGATATCGATACGCTGATAAATTGCGCCGACAAGTGCATGTACTACGTGCGCTCAAATGGCTGCAACAACTACAAGATATCCTCAGGCCAGAAGTGAGTTCCTCCCATTTTCACCTGATCAGACCTGCGGCATAACATCACGGATATCTCCAAAACAGGTCCCCACCGACCTGGCCGAGACTATTAAAGCGTCGCCGACGGGCACACGCCTCTGTCCGCGCGCAACTTCCTCCAGAGACACTTCCACCAGGTCGTTGCCCTTAACCCCAACCATCTGGCCGAAGCGGCCTTCCATCAGCATATCCACAGCCTTCGTACCCAACCTGGTGGCGAGCACCCTGTCGAAGGGAGTGGGCACGCCACCCCGCTGCAGGTGGCCAAGGACAACCGTACGTGTTTCAATCCCCGTCTCAGCTTCAATTTCAGATCCCAGCACAAAGCCAATACCGCCGAGTCGTATCGGATCCGTGCTTTCCTTGACGATCCGCTGAACCACCTTTTCCCCTCCCTTGGGCCTGGCGCCCTCAGAGATAACCGTGATGGTAAATCTCTTGCCCCGGCAGTCTCTGTCATTCACTTTTTCAGCGATGATATCGAGGTCATAGGGGATCTCAGGGATAAGTATAACGTCCGCCCCGCTGGCGATACCTGCTTGCAGAGCGATCCAGCCGGCGTTGCGCCCCATCACTTCCACGATCATCACACGGTGATGCGACTGCGCGGTGGTGCGCACACGGTCCAGCCCTTCCGTGGCAACGTACACTGCAGAATCGAAGCCGAATGTGATATCCGTGCCCCTAATATCATTATCGATGGTCTTGGGTATGCCGATCACAGGCAGTCCGTCCTTATACAACCTGTTAGCTATGCTCAGAGTGCCGTCGCCGCCGATACACACCAGGCATTCAACCTCCAGACGGACGAAATTATCAATAACGGCCTGCGACAAATCCTTGAACTCCAGGGAGCCCTCTTTTTTAACCGGACACCTGTAGGGGTTAGCTTTATTGGATGTGCCCAGTATGGTTCCGCCCAAATTGATAATGCCGGACACATCCTCGTAATGTAGTATCCGGTGCCGGTTGTGCAGCAACCCCTCGTAACCATCCGATATCCCCACCACTTCCAGCCCCAGCTCGAGCATGGCCTTCTTGGCCACTGCGCGGATAACAGCGTTTATTCCCGGGCAATCACCTCCACCCGTCAGGATGGCTATTTTGCTTTTTTTTGCCACAGATTAATATCCCGGATTGCTTACTTCTTTCCGCAGGATTGGGCGCTGAACATTGTCAGCAATATCCCAAGCCCGAGCGCCGCAAGCGCCACCGGGCAGGGCAGCGGCCAGCCGAATAAAGGATTGGGAATTCCGGCAGCCATCAGAACGGCATCGAGTATGAGCAGGAAACCGGCGATGATCAGCAATATTTTACCAGCTTTAAACATACAGCACCCCCCATGTTGATTTGCCTTATCATTAGAGTATCACGTTGGAAATTCACAGTCCATATCAAAGGTTGTACAATCTAAATACGGGACTGAAAAATATGATAGCGTCAACGGTTTCAACAGTCATTAAAGCAAAGGAGGTGCGCTATGTCAGGTAAATTTGCACTTACCCTCGGCGGATGGGTGCTTGGCCTTATCATTTCAGCCATAGTCATTGTCCTGGCCGCTGCATTGCTCGGCGGATACCTGTGGGGCAACGGCAGCGGATATCAGTCAGGCTACGACCGGGGAAAAATCGATGGAGACAAGGCCGGTTTCACCAGGGGATACGAGAACGGGCAAAAAATCGGATATGACCTGGGATTCCAAGCCGGCGACAAAGCGGGATATGACAAGGGAAACAAGGCCGGCTATGACGAAGGCTATACCAAGGGCAAGGACCAGGGCTATCAGGAAGGAGAAACGACTGGATACAATAAGGGGCTGCGGGAAGGATACAATTCCTGCATAACACCCTATTATTACTATCCCTGGTACTTCAGAGGCGGGCCCTTTTATTATTGATGACGAAAGGATTTTGATATTCGGAAACGCGACGGGGTGTTGTCCAACAGGCTGCTGCTGGTCTGTATCATAGTCGCCCTGATCCTGCTGGCAGCAATAGCCGCGGCTACTGTTTTTTTTAAAGATGCGGCCGCTGTGCAGTGGATCTTCAGGGCTGCGGATATCGTTCTTCACATCGATATTTACCTTGAGGCGCTTATTCAGCAGTATGGCCCTTTTGTCTATGGCCTGCTGTTCCTCGTCATATTCTGCGAGACAGGCCTGGTGGTTACGCCCTTCCTCCCCGGGGATTCGTTGCTTTTCGCGGTGGGCGGATTTGCAGCGCTCGGCGCGCTGAATTTATGGTTATTGATTCTGTTGATGTGGCTGGCCGCCGCGCTTGGTGACAGCTTCAATTACTTCATTGGCAACCGTATCGGTGAACAGGTCTATATCAGGGACTATAAATATATCAAGAGGGAATATATCGACCGGACTCACGCTTTTTTTGAAAAATACGGCGGCTGGGCCATAGTGCTGGCCCGATTTGCACCGATCCTCCGAACTTTCACTCCTTTCGTGGCAGGCGTCGGCAAAATGAACTACCCCAGGTTCCTTTTCTACAATGTAACGGGCGGCCTGTTATGGGTAACGGTCTTTATATTGTGCGGCTACTTCTTCGGCAACCTGCCTTTCGTGCGAGATAACTTCTCCATTTTTATACTGGCCATAATCGTCGTCTCTCTGATCCCGGCGGCAGTTGAACTTTTCAAACACTGGAGGGCCAACCGCTGAAGCCGCTCAAGTGGTACAAAGAGCTGTCGGCCCATAAAAGCAGGCTGGCAACGGGCGCATTTCTGCTGGAAGGTCCGCGCGCCGTCGACCAGGTGGTCGAAAGCAGTCCCGGCAGTATATTGGAGATACTGTACACAGGGGATCCGCCCTCCGGCTATGGTCGCTATGCGCTGCGATGTCTGACACCCGCCCAGATGAAATCCATCAGTTCCACCGTCGTATCTCAGGGAATCACAGCGGTGGTACAGCTTCCGCCTGATACATATTCCGATAGGCTGCCCTTTGATGCCGGTAATAGAATCCTGCTGCTGGAGGATATACAGGATCCCGGCAACATGGGCACTCTTATCCGCACTGCGGCTGCTTTCGATTACTCGGGAATTATACTGACCGGGAAATGCGCCGATCCCTTCTCTCCCAAGTGCATACAATCTACAGCGGGAACTGCCCTGTCTCTCTGGATCAGGAGGACATCTGCTTATCTCGACATCGTAGACGATCTGAGGAAGGGAGGATATATCCTGGCGGCGGCCGATCTGCGGGGAACGCAGGTACCTTCGATACTGAAAGAGCCTGACAGGCTGGTGCTTGCGCTGGGCAACGAGGCGGCGGGACTGTCAGAAGCGCTGCTCAAGAAGGCCTATTATAGAGTGCGAATACCCATAGCCGGTACGAAGGCGGAGTCCCTGAATGTCGCCGTCTGCGGCGCCATATGTATGTATTTAAGCAGCCTTGAATAACAGCCCTCAAAAAGACTAAGAGAACCTTTTACTACTTCTTCAACAGGTCGGCGATGATCATACGGCAATGAACTTCTCTGCCATCCTCTGTATCTGTTTGTTCGAAATATTCAGCCTCCACCTCAGGGTGTTTTTTGATGAAGGATTACGTAGAAAGGCATTTTCTTTTGTTTCCAGTACTGCGCCGAAGAATCGAATATTCGCTCCGCCGTCTGCGCTTCGGATGGGTTCTTTACGGCGAAAGATCGATGGTTTTTCAACAAAATAACGTATCCCGCGGCCGGCCTCCACGACATGTCCGTCAGGCAGTCGCTGAACGCGTCCCAGTTCATGCCAAAATATGAAGGAAAGCCGAGTGCTGCAGCTGTCGTTTTGAGAAAGCCCCGTTTATCCTTCACCCCTTTTAAATCAACCTCCGCAAATTCCAGGCCACCGGCCCGGGCGGCATCGCGGATATCGGCGTCGGCAGCCGGAGCCAGGTAAACTCCCGAGTTCAAATACGTACTGAATATGACTTCCCAGTCTTCCATTCCTCACTCCTGTATCAGCTTGAATGATCTGTAGTGATCATCCGTATAATAGTATTCCCCGCTAACGCCCGCGACAATGCGTCGCGCGCCCCGGTCGTGCGAGCCCGGCGTGATAACCGTGTACTCGTGGTAGTATCCGCCCGATTTGGCCGGCAGCAGCCCCTCGTAGTTGCTGAATACCGTGCCGTCCTTGGAATAGGGGAAGGGGCCCCCGCTCTTGATCAGCGCCAGCGTGGTCCTGCCTTCGGGAGGCAGGTCGGCGACGGAGATTACTTCTATACCGGTGGGTATATTATCCTGGTTTCCGGTTGCGGCAGTGGTTGCCTGCTCAAGGGGAGATGCGGGCTGTGCGCAGTTGAAAAGGGCATTGTTACCGCTTAATAAATTGAAGAGCAAGTAAGCCGCGGCAAGGACGGCCAGATAAAGAATGACCTGTTTCCAGGACGCTGGTTTGATCCCCATACGGAAAGTATATTACAGATATAAATATTTCTGAAAGCGCGGCTTAGTTATTTAGATATCAGCTGTCTGATTTACTGGCCTTTCAGCAGGCTCTCCCATATCCTCACGATGGAATTAATGCGGTGCTCGTTCTGTTTGATATATTCCTCTACATCATCGCTCAGCCTCCACAGGGAGTATACAATCGCCGGAATCACCAGAAAGATCCCAACAAAGTGCAGAACGAACTTGTCATTGGCAAAACAATCATGAATAAAAAGCACCAGCATCACGAGCAATCCCAACGCCAGATAAATATTGCCCAACAATTTGAGTAACTTCATGCCGTCCTCCTCAGGATAGGGTGCTCGAATACCAACCCGGCAGCACTTCCGACAAATTCAGTATACTCCACTGTTTTTTTCTTTCCAAATCAAATATAAAATGGTCTCGCGGATACTCGTCAGGCCTGTGGTGGTCAACCATATCTGTTACGGCAATCATCCATATAAAATGATATATTATTGTGAGCATGGGTGAAGAGATGGCGAGGACTTCGGATAGATATCCCGGTGTGGAATGGATCGGGGATACGGGCGCCTTTATAACTATAGATGAAAATAGATGCACGGGATGTGGAAACTGTATAAAGGTTTGCCTGGGCCGCTGTTTCGAGATGGAAAAGAAGCTGGCCCGGATCAAAAGCCTGGCTGAATGCATGGAATGCGCTTCCTGCTGGTATGTCTGCGGGGAAGAGGCGATAAGTTTCCGCTGGCCTCCGGGCGGCACCGGATACAGGAGCGACTGGGGTTAGGATGACTCAACGGGAATACGATGTTATTGTAATCGGGGCGGGGTTTGGTGGACCCGTAGCGGCCAAAAAGTGTGCCGACGCCGGCCTGAGAACACTCATGCTGGAAAGGTCGGAGAACCCCGGGGAAAAAGTTATCTCCGGCCTCACCATTCCTATCTACGGCTTCTTATTCGGCCCCGCTTTCATACGGGACGGCAATCCGCCTGTGGAGAGGCCGGTGGACGGTATCAGGAACTACGTTATTTATGACGTGAAAAGCGGGGATATCGAGGTTCTCGAACTGAGGATACCCCGGCCTCTTTCTCCCATCATCGCGTTCGGCTACAATGCGTACTGCAAGCCATTCTGCGCCTGGGAAGCGGAACAGGCCGTTAAAGCCGGGGCTGAACTGCTGACCAGCACTACTGCGGTGGACGTTATTAAAAACAACGGGCGTATCGCAGGTATTGTAACTGAAAGAGGTGAAGAGCTAAGGTCGAGTATTGTGATCAACTGCGAGGGATCGCAGGGCATACTGGCGATCAAGGCCGGTGTCAGAGATAAATATCCTCCCCGGACGATCTCACTGGCCGATACATATGATTACGAGTGCCCCAAAGAGGTTATTGACAGCGTTTTTGGACACAGCCTGCGGTTCTGCTGGGGATTCGATGAGCAGAAGTTAGCTCCACCACTGGGCCACGGCAACGGGCTGATGGCCTGGCCCTATAAGAACAGCATTCACTGGATGCAGGACCAGTGTCTGGCGCTGGATGACGGACAGGTGCCTAACCTGAGGCGGTTATTTGATGAGTACCACGAGAATATCACCACGCAGCTTCCCTGGTGGAGAGACGAGATAGCGCCCCGGGTCAGGTTGCGGGCCAGGATGTGGGAGGGATTCGGAATATACGTCGGACTGGACGATAAGCTGCGCAACATACCAAACTATACCGACGGAATGATTCTTGCAGGAGATGTGGCCGGGCTGGAGAGCACAGGGCTGTGCGACGGGGTGCCGACCGCCTGGTTCTCGGCGGATATCGCCGCGGATACAGCCGTTGAGGCCATTAAGGCCAACGACACGTCAGCCGCCTTTCTGGAGAGATACAACCGCAGGATTCGAGCGCACGGCATTATCCAGTGGGCGATCACCTGTAACGGCAGGTGGAACCTGCGTAAAGCACAGGAAAGCCATGACCGCAAGGACTTGAAGCGAAGGATCAATTACCAGTTCGGACCGGGAATTCTGACACATGCCGGCACTCCTCTTGTCAAGAGCATTTTGAATGCCATCAGAATAGACCCCTTTGTATTAAAGAAATGGGCCAGGATGTTTCTGAGGTACTACTACAACTGGGCAAATGATTGCGCGAGCCCGGCTGCGCCGGCTGAGGATCATAAAAAGAAGACAAACCTGAGTCTGGACCTGATAATTCTGGACGCTCTGATGATACTGTTCAGCCCGCTCAACTGGATACTGGCCTGCCTGCTGGGGCCACTGTCCGGTGCGGTAAACCCCCTGATTAAATTCTTCCTCCCGGTGATCGAGATCGCATTACGTGCAGGCGTCAAAATGGAGCCGCTGTTTAAACCTCTATCCCAGTGGACGATCGATTATGTTAAGCGGGCGGAGCCTGCGATGCTGATCAGCGGCTCTTCTGAACAGTCTCCAGGACAACCTCGTAAATCTCGAGCTTCTCTTTCTTGAGCAGGTCTTCGATCTTCTTCTTGATGACCAGCGCCTTCTCCATAGACTTGCTTTGTTCCTCGTCCGGAAAAGTCGCCTGTACTTTGAGATAAGCGGTATTTAACCGTGCGTGTGGCATTTAAACTTTCCTCCTTTTGATCAGCACCGACTGAACATCTTTCAATGTACTTCAAAGAAACTGAGTTTGTCCAGTCGATCGAAGTTGTGCTGGGCGTCGATCCAGCGCACCGTGCCGGAGCGGCAGCGCATGGCAATGGACTGCGTCCGCGCCCCTCCGCTGAAATAGCGCACCCCTTTGAGCAGTTCACCGCTGCTGATGCCGGTGGCGGCGAAAAAGACATCATCGCTGTCTATGAGGTCCTGCGTCTTATAAACCTTGTCGATATCTATTCCGGCGGCCAGGGCCGCCTCTTTCTCACCGCTGTCGCGCATCCATGCCTTGCATTGAATGGCGCCCCCGATGCAGTGAATTGCGGCGGCCGAGAGAACCCCCTCAGGTGTGCCGCCGATGCCCATCAGGACATCGACCTCTCTCTCCGGCAGAGCCGCATCTATGCTGGCTGCGATATCGCCGTCGGTGATCAGTTTAACCCTGGCGCCGGCGCTTCTGATCTCCGATATCAATCGCTCATGGCGCGGCCTGTCCAGTACTACAACAGTCAGCTCGGATATCTTCCTTCTCTTGGCGACGGCAATGTTCTTCAGATTATTGGATACGGGCGCGTTTATATCAATGCAATCTTTAGCCTCGGGGCCGGTCACGATCTTATCCATATAAACGAATTGCCTGGGCCAGTGTATTGTGCCCCTGGCGGAAAGCGCCACGACGGCGATGGCGCCGGGCAGGCCCCTGGCAACCAGGTTGGTACCGTCCACAGGATCCACGGCGATGTCCACCTTCAGACCCGACCCACCGCCTATATGCTCGCCTATGTACAGCATGGGAGCATGGTCCTTCTCCCCTTCCCCTATGATCACGATCCCGTCCATATGCACATAGCCCAGCACGTAACGCATGGCATTTACTGCGGTCGCATCGACAATCGTTTTATCGCCCCTGCCCAGGTAGCGCGCCGAAGCCAGGGCGGCGGCCTCGGTGACGCGCACCAGCTCCATAGCGATGTTGCGTTCGATCGGTATATTTGAATGCCCGGATTTCATACTGCACAACCTCCCCTTCCAATAAGACTATTACATTGTCCATGAGTTCGTCAATGCAATTTATGGTTCGGCGCCGGTGAGAGGCAAACGATATCGTGTTAAATTTGAAATTTTATGTTAAGTATCGTATAATTTAATTACGGCTACAAGTTCAGAAAAGCTCTGCTTGCAAATATCGTCCGCGTTAGGGAAGGAGTAACTCCATGGCATCCAATCAATTTGCAGATATCAGCAAGGATCTGTTCAATCAGATCAAATTCATTGAAAGCAGAGTGAAGGACGATTCATTTAAAGACGCGGTCAAGCTGCTGGCGACTGCTGAAAAAACCTGTGAACATCTCGAGTCCCTGATGACACCGGACAACCAGTTACAAACACATATAATCAGTAACCGCCGGCTTGAGATAGGCTGGCTGCATGACAACATTCAACAGGGCCTGCAGAAGAAGAAAAAGCCGGCAAAGAAGCGCGCCTCTAAATAGAAAGCGGTACTTTTTAAAAACTCCATTTAACCAAGAAAGCACACACTGTCCCGGTCTTCGGCCCGTGTGTGCTCTTTTATTGCCTGCCTGACATACATAATCCAAACTGGCCCCCGGATATCCGGTTTACCTGTTTCCTGCTCAAACACGATACAATAATAAAAGTTGAAATAGTATGGATAGAGGAGAAGCGTTATATGGAAAAGAAAGTCCACAATGTTGAAGGGCAGGCAAAAGCCGGCCCGTATTCCCACGCGGTTGAGGCCGGCGGGTTTATCTTTGTGTCGGGCACGGGCCCCGTCGATCTCGAACGAAGCCTTTTCGAGCTTGAAGACGTGAAAAAAGCCACCGTTATTACCCTCGATAACATACGTAGAATTCTAAAAACCGCCGGCAGCGACTTGGACAAAGTGGTCAAGGCCAACGTATATCTGCGCGACATGGCCGATTTCAACCTGATGAACGAAGTTTACGCGACTTATTTCCCCGATAATCAGCCGGCCAGGACCTGCATCGCAGCCAAACAACTGCCCGCCAACATACCAGTCGAGATCGAGGTTATCGCCATCAAATAATCGCTTTTTAAACGACTACGCTTAATGGCCGAGAGCGCAACAGGGTGCTTTAGTCATTCTTTAGACCAAACAGGCGCATCCCGAGTTCCTCGTCCAATCTATCAGGGTGCCCCTGGGGATGAGGGGGGTGCGCGAACGCGTCTTTATAGGTATTCCTTGCCAGCGTTTTACCTGCTACATCCTCAAGCTGCAATATCACATTATAATGCGCCTTCGCTTCCAGCTTAAAGGAAAAATCGCAAACTCTTATCGCGCTGTCGCTGCCGACATCGATAGTCTTCGATCCCTCCATCAAACTATTCCCATCATCGTCGCACACAGTCCATTTCAGAACACATTTGGGGAAAGCCTGCAGCAGGTCGTTCACCACCCAGATGGCCACCGGTTCGATCTTATACTCCATAAAGACTCCAAGCGGTTGACTGCTTTCCTCGAATGCCCTGAGGCCTTCCTTGGGCAATCCCCACCAGTCATATACACCGAAAAAGCTCTGCGGCAACATATCAGTGAACATAAACTGGAAATACCCGCCGCACGGGTTATATTTCTGCATTCGGTAGTGTTCAATAAAGTACTTTAACAGCCTGTACTGATAATACTGCAGCTCTTTTATGTATTCCCCTGGATTTTCCAACTTGATGAATTTTGCGAACGGTTTGGGCATTTTATAAAGATTTTCGATACATGCCGGCGCATCGAATCCGAACTCGATATTAAGTTTTTCAGTGGTGCCGAAAATATCGGTATAATGCGTTTCGGCCCCGTCCATCGAGCCATAATAGTTGTGGCTGTCGCCGCTTTCGGGATCATCGTCGTACCACGAACCTTTTATGTACGGCCGTGTGGGATCGAGTTTTTTGATCGCCTCTACAAGCTGCGGCCCGGGGATTACATTCATCAGCGAAACGGGCCTCTCCAGGTTGGGAAACATGCCTTTTCTAACCCCGATCATCCATACGTCCGGTTCATTTATCACTCCCCAGCATATAATGGACGCATAGTTACGCAGGTTGACGATCATATCACCGACAACTTTGACCGCCCTGTCTTTGAATTCCTCGGTCGTGGGTATAGCCCACCTAAGGTCTGAATCCTGCATTATAGCTATTCCCAGCTCATCGCACAGGTCATAAAGCTCAGGCCTGGCGACGTGGATATGAATCCTGATTGCATTGCATCCCGCGTCCTTTATTGCTTTCAGATCACGCAGGTAATGCTCCCTGTTCACTCTCGAAATATATACGTCCGGAAAATATGTTGTCCCTCTAATATACAATTTATTTCCATTCAAAATGAACGCAACTTCTTTTTCGGTCCGTACAATACCTATTTCTCTGATGCCGAATCTATATTTCCGGCGCTCCAGACAGTTTTTTCCAGACCAAATCTCAATCACTGCACCATACAGATCGGGATTTCCCCGGTCCCAGGTATTCCAGAGCCTTGGATTTTCCAGGTTGATGCTGAGTTTATGTTCGGATATACCTGGCCCCGGTTTAACCTGTTTTTCAACGGATTCCACCTGTAAACCCGTGGATTCATCCATAATTCTGCAGCGTAAGACCACGGAGCTATCCTTCTCCTGTGCCGTAATCGGGATATTAATATCTACTTTTGCCTGCCCTTTTTTACTCATGATTTGCGTTCGGATACAGGGCTTGTCATGAAAGCGTATTCCATCATGAGAAATCAGCTTCACTTCCCTCCAGATGCCCACCGGGTTGATGTCCCTCTGGATACATGCCAGGGTGTGTTCGTAAGTACCTTTGATCATATTCCTGATAACCGTAAGCCCGTTGAAGTAAATCCCTAAATCCATTCCGCTATCGCGTACAATGAGAGTTTCCGTATCCCAGGGTGACCATACCCTGACCACCAGCAAATTTACCCCATCGCGCTTCAAATAATCCCCGACCTCGAATTCAAATGGAGACGAATATCCCTCATGCTCACCCAGCAGATGACCGTTAAGCCAGACCCTGCAGTAATAATCCACACCTTCAAAACGAAGAACCGTGTACTTTCCATTCATATCTTCCGGCACGACGAATTCTTTTTTATACCACCATGGAGCATTATTGAACTGCCTCAGTTCCCTGCCGTAATTGGGATTGTTGGCGAAAAGCAATTGGAGATGCTCGAGGCGGTCAATAGGCTGCCAGGCCGAGAATCCCTGCATTACTCCTGAAACCGGGTCCCAATTCACCTGATGTGCGCCCAGTTTTTCGCCCATATCAAGAACATCCTGCAATACATACCATCCCCTGGCAAAATTCAGCTCTTTCATAACAATCCACCTCCAAATATTACGGCTCGTAGAATGAATCGTAATTTATACATGATATTGTTTCGAACGACTTAAATCCAGAATCTGTATTCTCGCACGTTTGTTCCTATGTATAAACTCAGTTATCTACCTCACTATTTTGAATGACCTGTGGTCAATAATGTTATGTACAACTCTAATTAAAAATTCCGTATACCGGCGGCTTGACAGCCTCCAAAAAGACACAGGCGCACTACGATGATAAAATTGCTGTAAATTCAGTATAGTGGCAACGATAGGGACTTTGGGGGCAGCCGCTTTGAAAGAAGACCTGAAATTAAACGACTTTAGAAACATCTTTCTTGCTGGACGTGAAACGCTGACTGCCAACCGCAACTATCTGTGTGAACTCGATTCCGTGATAGGCGACGGCGATCACGGTATAACCATTTCCTCCGGATTCGAAAAGATCGTTAAAACAATCGAAGGCAGGGATTTCACCGATAGCGCCGAACTGCTTAAGGCCGCCGGGGCCAGCTTTATGTCCACGGTAGGCGGAACCACGGGCCCGATCTTCGGTTATCTTTTTATCGAAATGGGCAATAAACTCAAGGAAATTTCAAAGGGAGAAACCATCACCGTCGGGACTGATGAGTTTTATATTATGGCTGAAGCGGCGATGGAGAAGATAATGAAGCTCGGGGGAGCCAAGCCGGGCGATAAAACCATGATCGATGCATTATATCCTGCTGTAAACTCTCTTCAGCAGTCCGTTAAAGAAAGACTGGCGTTAGGGCAAGCGTTCAGCTTGATGGCTGAGGCAGCTTTGTCAGGGGCGCAGTCCACTAAAAATCTAATAGCCGGTAAGGGCAGGGCAAGATATGCGGGGGAAAGAGCGATCGGTTATCAAGATGCAGGCGCCACATCGCTGTACCTGATATTAAATGAATTCAATAAATATGTTAATAGCTTCTATTCATAAAAAAAAGAGGCGGAATAATGGTTAAAAAACTTATAAATAATCCTGACAATATAGTTAATGAGCTCATAGAAGGTTTTGTACTGATCAATGCCTCCAAGGTCAAAAGAATAGGCAACTCAACGGCTGTAGCAAGGATAGACGCTCCGATTAAAGGCAAGGTCGGAATAGTCATCGGCGGGGGAGCCGGACACGAGCCATTATTTCTCGAATACATAGGAGAAGGAATGGCCGACGCGGAGGCACACGGGCAGATATTCGCAGCGCCAGCTCCCGACATCGTAATGGATGCCATAAGGGCTGCCGACGGAGGCAGGGGCGTCATCCTGCTTTACAACAATTATGCCGGAGACGTACTGAACTTCGGCATTGCTCAGGATATGGCCAGGGAAGAAGGCATCGAAATTGAAACAGTACTTATAAATGATGAGATCTCCTCGGCGCCGCTTGAAAGAATGGAAGACAGGAGAGGAACAACCTCTGACCATGTAATTATTAAAATCGCAGGCGCTGCTTCATCTGCCGGATTGGATTTGCCGGGCCTGGTCAAGCTTCTCAGAAAAGCGATATTCAATTCACGTTCGTTGGGCGTTTCATTATCCGCATGCTCGCTTCCCCAGACAGGACTGGCAACATTCTCACTGGAAGAGGGAAAAATCGAGTTCGGCATGGGACTTCATGGTGAAGCAGGAGTGAAGAAAGTCGATTATATGAGTGCCGATGCAACAACAAAAACCATACTCGACTATTTGATCGATGATCTCCCATACAAATCGGGCGATGAGGTTATTGTCGTATTAAACGGCTACGGCTCCACCACCAGGATGGAGATGTTCATAGTTGCCAGAAAGATTTATCACTATCTTTCCGAAAAAGGAATTAAGATATACTCCCTGGAAATGGGGGAATTCTGCACCTCGCAGGAGATGGCCGGCGTCTCGATTACCCTTATCAAGATCGACGCCGAGATCAAGAGATACTACGCTGCCAAAGCTATAAGCCCCTTTTACAAAAAATTGTAGATGCTTTTGCAATGTTCTGAAACTGCATAACGGCTTCCCCGTGACTTACTCTGCAGGCCCTTCCTTCAGGGCAGCCAGATTGGCGACCTTGCCAGTGGTAACCTGCAGGGCCACGTGTGTCTGGCTCTTGCGCACACCCGCGATCTTGGGCAGGTAATCCTTGAGGAATTTGGCCATGCTGGCCGATGATACGAACCAGGCGCCGAAGAGGATATCGAAGGGACCGGTGCAGAGCGCGACAAAGTCCACGTTGCTGCAGCTGGCCAGCGACTGCGTGATGTCGTCCACATGGGGCGCCTCCACCTCAAGCAATATAAACGCCCTCACGGTGTAACCCAACTTGGCCGGATCGGGTATCACCGACCAGCTAATCACGCCCTGCTCCACCAGGCGGTTTATCCTGCGCCTGACGGTCTTCTCGCTTACACCCAGCTTTCGGGACAACTCGATATTGCTGCGACGGGCATCCACCGCCAGCTCCGTTATCAACCTGTTATCCAACCCATCCATAAATCACATTATATCATGTCCGAATCCGGCGGCAACACATCTCCTGACGCCCTTTATGGACGCCGACAAAGCAGGAGGAAAAATTTTCCCATGTTGAAATTTTTGCTTTTTTCGGAACCGTTTTCCGCAAACATGCCCCGGTCAATCCCCGGCAGGCCACTGTATGGCAGTTATTCGGCTATTTTGCTTGTTTTATGTCCTTTTTAAGGCATATTTTAACCTTGACAGTGTCGTTTTATGTGCATAATCTATAAGCAATTTCGACCGTTTCATTAAGAGTTAAAGATGGATTTCGGCCTGGGACAAAGAGAGGAAGCGCTGAAGCTCGAGGTACGCGAGTTTGCCGAGCGGGAGATACCCGAGACTTTCATAGCCAATTTCCTGGACGAGGAAAGCCGCGACGAGGACTGGGCCTTCAGCCTGTCCATTTCCAGGAAGCTGGCTGAGCGGGGATGGCTGGCCATGGGCTGGCCGCAGCAGTACGGAGGACGCGACGCCTCCCACCTTGAACAGATGGTCTTCGCCATGGAGGCCGCCTACCGCGGCATACCCGGACTCTCCATGGGGGTGAGCGGGACGGGATGGGTGGGTCCATCCCTTATGCTGTATGGAAACGAGGAGCAGCGGTGTAAATACCTTCCCCCCATATCATCCGGCAGCCCGGACGGCGTATGGTGCACGGGCTACAGCGAGCCCAATTCAGGCTCGGATTTCGCCAGCATCCGCACATCGGCCGTGAGGCAGGGCGACGAATATATTGTGAACGGCCAGAAGGTCTGGACCAGTTGCGCCCACCGTGCCAGGTGGTGCTGGCTGGCGGTTAAAACGGGATTGAACGGGGGCAAGCCGCAGGACGGCATCAGCCTTATGATCGTGGACATGAAAAGCCGGGGCATCAGCGTCAATCCGCTGCTGAACTACAGCGGCGAGCATATCTTCAACGAGGTCTTCTTCGACAACGTGCACGTTCCGATGGTAAATCTGGTAGGTGAGGAGAACCGCGGCTGGTACCAGCTGATGAAGTCGCTGGCCTACGAGCGCCACAGCTTCTGCGGCCTGTCGTACGGCGCCGCCAGACGTATACTGGACGGCCTGGTTACATTCGCCGCAGAGACCAGGCGCAGCGGTGTGCCCATTGCTCGAGATCCCGTCGTCAGGCACAGACTGGCCAATCTGGCGGTCGAACTGGAAACCCTCAAGATGTTCGCCTATGAGACCGCCTGCAAGCTGGGCGAGGGCGCGCTCCCCACATACGAGGCCTCACGCAACAAATCGGTGGCCGACCACCTGCTGGAGGAGCTGGCGCTGGCGGGCGCCGACATACTGGGCGCCTGCTCTCAGGTGGAGCGCCATTCCAAACTGGCCGGGCTGAACGGGCTGATACAGCGGCAATACCTGATGTCACCCGGCACGGCCATCGCAGCCGGCACGGACGAGATTGAGAAGAACATCATCGGCAAATTCAAGCTGGGCCTGCCCAGATCGTATTAAGGCGAGGGATATCTGAGTTGGACTTCAAGTACACGGAACAGCAGGACATGCTGAGGACCATGGCCAGGGAGTTCCTGGCGATCGAGTGTCCCAAATCGAGGACGCGCGAGCTTGAAAAAGATGAGCGGGGCTACGATCCCGACACATGGAAACGCATGGCGGAGCTGGGCTGGCAGGGACTGCTGTTGCCCGCCGAGTACGACGGCAGCGGCGCCGACTTCATGGACCTGGTGGTTCTGATGGAGGAGATGGGCCGCAACATACTGCCCGGACCATTCTTCTCCACCGTAGCCCTGGCCGCTCTACCCATCATGGACTTCGCCAGCCGGGAACAGCAGGCCGGGTATCTGTCGGCAATTGCCCGAGGTGAGACGGTCTGGACGCTGGCCGTGGACGAGGACCCGGCGGATAGCGATTACGCGCGAATCGGTACATCGGCCCGGCAGGAGGACGAATCTTACCTGCTCAACGGCGAAAAAACGCTGGTGCCGTCTGCCGGCGTTGCCGACTATATACTGGTCGCCGCGCGCATCAGGCGCGACAGGATAGCGGATAAAGGGCTGACGCTGTTCATCGTGGATATGAAGAAGCCCGGCATCGAGGTTGAGACCATCCCCACCATTACGGGCGAGACGCTGTATCAGGTCAGGTTCAAGAACGTAAAGCTGGCCGGCGGCGACGTGCTGGGAGCGGCGGGCGAAGGGGAAGACATGCTGGGACGCATAATGGATAAAGCCGCCCTGTTGAAATGCGCGGAAGTTTGCGGCGCCTGCCAGGCACTGCTCGAGATGAGCGTCGCCTACGCCGGGGAGCGGAAGCAGTTCGGCAAGCCCATCGGCGCCTTCCAGGTGATACAGCACAGGCTGGTGGACATGCTGATACAGGTGGAGGGACTGCAGCACCTGGTATACCAGGCCGCCTGGATGATGAGCTCCGGGGCGGACTGCTCCAAGCAAATCGCCATGGCCAAAGTCAAAGCCAACGAGGTTTATCAGCGCGCGGCACTGGACGGCATCAGGGTGCACGGCGCGATTGGATTTTCGCTCGATCACGACGCGGGACTTTACTACAGGCGCGTGCTCGCTTCCAAATTCTTCCCCCTCGATACCGGCCACTATCTTGAGAAAGTGGCCTCCGGCATCGGTCTGTAATCTTCGCCACGCATATCATCACCAGGGTTTTTTCTTTATTATTTCTCTGCTGACATTTTGATTATATTTAAACCGCGTGGTTATAATGAATACGTTACGAAGGTGAACAGGAACCATTTGAACGCCTGTTACAACTGCGGCGCGTTAAACTTCACAGGCGTCAAATCATGCGGCAACTGCTATGCGGTACAGTACTATAACTGCCCGTATTGGCCGATTACAGCTCTGCCGTGATCTCGAAGGGGCAGAAGATGGCATTGGAGAGGCAGACCGCCTCGCATACGGCGCACCAGTCGCATTCGCCCACCGGCTTCAGGGCGATGCGTCCGTTGTTCAGGTACAATGAGCCGCTGGAGCAGACATCGACGCAGAGCCCGCATCCGTCGCAGTTCTCGGGTAAGAGCACTGGATATTCGGAGGCTTTAGCGCCGAGCGCCTGCTTCCCGGCTATAGCGGCATGAATGGTTCCATCAACGGCTGCTACGTCTGCAGCCGGCGTATTGAACGTATGCCATTGTTCATCATTTTTGCTCAGCGCCGCCTGGTGGCGGTTGATCACGTCCATCATCCGCGAGGCATTCAATGCGGGGAGCGGATAGCTGCAGACCGCCATGAAATTCAATCCGCCGATTATCCTGTTGATATCGCTCTCGTAAGCCATCAGCGTGGGCCAGTCGGTGCAGTCCATCCAGCTCAGGTCGCCGGTCACCCTGAGGCCGCGATAACCGAGGTTCAGAGCCAGATTCATCCTCTCCATCCAGCTTTTGATCACCTGGTCCGGCTGAAAAGCGCCGCCGCGCAGATACCAGTCTGAATATGGTATGAACTCGATCTGCGTTCCCGCCTGCTGCGCAAGCGATGACGGCAGTGTATTTTGCAGGGCAGCGCGCGCCTTTTCCTCCACGCCGCCGTCAGACGTGATCCAAATACAGAAATCACCCTTCTCAATGCCGGATTTAAAATACTCCGACAGCAAACCCGTCAGGTCGTCGGGGGATTGATAGAACAGACAGTAGTGAGAGCCCGCCCGGGCTCCCTTCACCAGATCCACAGCGTTTGTCCTGTCCATCGAGATACGCCTGTAAGGATTTTAGCACAAAATGCGGGCGGAGTATCAATTATCGGTGCTACAATATCCCGTGACAGCGGCCTTACGCTGTACACAGGATATGCGCGAACACAATATCCGGCAACAAATACGCATCTATTATAGGAGGTAGCTGATGAAAACACTGGACGGTGCAAAAAAGGTTCTTCAATCGAGCATGTTAACGGACTTCAAAGCATTCATCATGCGAGGCAACGTGGTCGATATGGCGGTTGGTATCGTGATCGGCGCCGCCTTTGGCGCCATCGTTAGTTCGGTCGTCAAAGATGTTATGATGCCCCCCATCGGCATGGTGCTGGGCAACATCGACTTCTCCGACCTGTGCATAGTCATCAAAGAAGGCGCCACCCCGGGCCCTTACAGCTCTCTGGCCGCAGCCCAGGCCGCCGGCGCCGTCACGCTCAACTACGGATTGTTCATAAATACGCTCATCAATTTCCTCATTATCGCCGTGGTGGTGTTTTTCCTTATTGTGCGACCCTTAGCCAGGCTACAACCAAAGAAAGAAGCCGCACCGGCAACCAAGGATTGTCCCTACTGTGCGACCGCAATCTCAATCAAGGCCGTGCGCTGTCCCAACTGCACCTCGGAACTGAGCTCCTGAGAACGGGGTGGGCATACCCGGTTCTTAATCGTTATACGCAGCCGGTGGGTTTGGGCAGTCCGGCCACCTTGCAGGCCCCTTTGGCGGGACCGCTGGGGAAAAGCTTGTTGATTGTTTTCAGGTCGTATCCGGTTCGTTTGATGACCATCTTGACGGGCGGGGCGATGCCGAGCTGCGCATAATACTCGCGGATAAAATCGACCAGCTTCCAATGGTCTTCAGTCAGGGGATATGCGCCCTCGGTCCTGGCGATATCCCCGGCAACAGCCCTGTCCCATTTCTCCGGCTCCTGTATGAAGCCAACCCTTATGGTGCGTCCGCCCAGGGTAACAATGGACGTATCAACCTCCGTACTGTCCGTTTTCAATCCTATAAGAGATGCAACGATCTCCGCTGCATCCTTTACCGCTTTGGGGCAGATCACCTGGGGCGACTGAGGTCCGCCTTTTTTAAGGGCCGCATGGAACGCCTCACTGTCATCTATGTCGAAGCCCAGCAACTCTCTGCATTTGATCGTCCCGTTACGCGCCTTGAATTCGGCAGCGAGCTCCAGAACTTTATCATAGGCCTTTCTATTCGACTGCGAGCCGTCGTTCACGGTCATGCCGTAATGCAGCCCGATCACGAGCACCGCTCCGGTCAGCGCGCCGCAGGTCTCACCCAGATGCCCGATGCCGCCTCCGAAGGCGGCGCCCACCCGGTAGGCCATTTCAGTATCCAGACCATAATCCGCGCTGAATGCAGACAACACAGCCTGCGAGCAGTTGAAGCCGCTGATAAACGTATTTATTGCATCGTCCGCTTTGCTCATCTCATCTCCTCCCGCGCACGTAATAGCCCGCTATTGAGTGGTGATGCGTCCCTCAACTGCGGGGTTGACCGGTGAATTGCGTTCGATATATTCCCTCACCACATCATAGTCCACAAAACCGGGGTACTCGACATTCATACCTTTCTGGAAAACGGTATAGCCGTCGCCGCCCTCCTGCATGTACCTGTTGGTCACGATGCGGTAGGTGGCCGACCTGTCCAGAGGCTGATAGCCCTCCGCGGTCTTAACTTCCACGCTGCGGACGCGTGTGCCCGGCTCATTGTTATAGTCCCAGTCGAACTTCATCCCGGCAACCTGGGGGAACCTGCCCTCGACATCTTCGACCTTGCTGACCCCGTTCTCCAGCGCAGCCACCAGGTCTTCCCCGCTGAGGTTGAAGACCACCATATCATTGTTAAAAGGGATGGCCGTCTGAAGCTGTCCCAGGCTGATATCCCCGGCCGGTATGGTAATACGGATGGCGCCGCCGTTGGCTATGGCTATGTTTGCCTTCACCGGCGCAGACTTGGCCAGCATGGCGTCGGCCACAAGGTTGCCGAAATTGGTCTCTTCCGTCCTGATATGGGTTCGCTCCGCATCCAGGTCCACCAGCGTCTTACCCACTATCGTCTTCTGCAACCGCTCGATAGGGGCATTATATTTCGCCAGCATGGCAGCGAACTCCGCATCTTCGGCAGCTTCTTTGATAGTGTAAAGCGAGCCTGACTGCTTGACTATCACACCGTTTTTATCGAAGGCAATGTCCAGTCGGCCCAGGTACTTGCCGTATGCCTCAGCCTGCACCACCAGCGTCGGCTCCTTGTTTTCTATCACCGTGGGATAAACGTCCGGTTTGGTGTGGCTGTGACCGCCGATGATCAGGTCAATGCCGCCGACCTGCCTGGCCAGCTCCGTATCATAGTCCCAGCCGATATGCGTCAGGGCGATAATCTTGTTGATGCCCTTGCTCTGCAGCAGGGACACGCTCCGGCGGGCCGCGGCGACATGGAGGGAGATGGGAATGTTTTTGCCCGGGTCGGATATCTCCGAAGTGTCCTCCGTCAGCAGCCCGATAACGCCGAATTTCTGCCCGTTCTTCTCCACAATCAGATAGGGTACCGTTTTCCCGCTCAGCTCCGGAACCTTCGAAAAATCTATGTTGCTGCAGACGATGGGAAAACCGGCCTTCGCCACGAAGTCGTTGAGGTACTGCGGCGTTTTCTCGTAGTTATCGAACTCGTGGTTGCCCAATGTCATGGCGTCGTAGCCCAGCGAGTTCATGAACTCCAGGTCGGCCTGGCCTTTCATCAAGCTGAAATAAGGCGTGCCCATGAATACGTCGCCGCTGTCGAACATCAACACTTTGTCCGTCCCAACCTCGTCGCGGACTTTTTTCACCAGCGTTGCGCGGCGCGCGACGTCCTCCAGGTGGGCATGCGTATCGTTGATATGCAGTACGGTTATCTCAACCGGCGCGCACGGCGCCTCCGCACCGGTCATGGAAGCCACGCCCGCACAGGAAACGAAAGCTGCGGCGATAATTGTGAAGATCGCACAGACAATGACCTGTTTTTTCAGCATCATAAACATAGTAATTCAGTATAACACAGGTACAACAGGTGCAGCGGGGTCAAATCTGATATGATAGGGTGCCGCTACAACGACACGAGGAGGCCGGGATATGTGCGAGTTCTGTCTGCCGTTCACCATGGGCCGATAGGATACATTACAGACAGGTGGTCCCCATAGAGGATGCCGAACGCATTCCGCGCTTTAAAGGGAGGTTTTATGCAGAAAATCGATTCGCCCGTGTCCCCGTACCGCTGGGTGGTGCTGGGAGTTTTCATGCTCAACATCGCCATGTCCCAGATCATGTGGATGACCTTCGCTCCCATTGCCAGGGATGCGGCCGCCGTCTACAGCGGCGGAAATATCGACCTGATCGATCTGCTGGCCATACTCGCCATGCTCTCCTGGATCCCCTTCTGCCTGCCCGCCGCCTGGTGCATCGATAACCTCGGACTCAAGAAGGGAGTGGGGATCGGCGTCGTCCTGGTAGGGGTGTGCGGATTCATGCGAATTTTCGCGCCGGATTACAGCTGGATGCTGGCCTGCATGATCGGATGTGCCATCGCTCAACCGTTCTTGCTCAACGCCATTACAAAGGTGGCATCAAACTGGTTCCCCCAGAATGAAGAGGCACTGGCGTCGGGACTTTTAACCATGTCCATGTTCATCGGATTTGCCGTCGTCATGTTCGCCACCGATTTCATACTGGCGCATTATCGCAGCATCGGCGAGGTCAGACAGGGCATCGACGTCATCCTCTGGATCTACGGCATCCCCTCCCTGGTCGGCATGGTCCTGCATCTCGTATTGGTCAAGGACAAACCCAGGGTGCCGCCCAATCCCATCGCGGCTGAGAAAAAGGTCACCATGACGGTCGGGCTGAAGGCGCTGTTTAAGAACCGCGACTTTCTCTTCCTGCTGGCTATCTTTTTAATAGGCGTGGGCGCATTTAATGCCATCATGACCAAGATAGACTGGATCTTCAAGGAGAGGCTGCTGGACATCGATACAGCGCTGGCCACCGGTATGGTAGGGGGAATGATGGTGATCGGCGGCATGTGCGGGGCGGTGATACTGTCCGCACTGTCCGATAAGTATCACAAAAGGAAGATATTTTTGATACTGGCGGCCGGCATGGCTGTACCGCTTTCCCTTTGCCTGCAATATTTCACTTCGATCTGGCTTTTAGGCGCCTGCGGCTTCGTCTTCGGTTTCTTCCTCATCTCGGCCATGCCCATCGGATTGACCTACGCGGTGGAAAAGACCCATCCCGTGCCTGAGGCTACTTCCAACGGCATCCTTATGCTGGGCGGACAGATAAGCGGCCTTCCTATCGTGTTCCTCTTCAACATGACGGCCATCACCATACTCTTCGGGATCGCCTTTATACTGGCGCTGCTGCTCCACGATATAAAAGCTCCCGCTGCGAACTCCTGATGGCTGAAGTTCTGCGCTACTTACCCCGGCTGAAGAGCGACGGCGCGATCAGTTTGCGCAGCTCTTCCACAACCGGCAATACCAGCGCTATCAGGACGATGAATCCCCAGTCGGCGAGGCCCAGCGGCACCGTGTAGAAAACGTCCTGCAGCGGCGGCAGGTAGATTACCATTATCTGCAGCAGTACAGCCAGCGCAATGCCGCCCATCAGAGGACGGTTGCTGAAGAATCCCAGCCTGAAGATAGACTGCCGGTCGGAGCGGGCGTTCAGCGCATTGAACCACTGGAAAGCCACCAGCAGGGTAAAAGCGATAGTGCGCGACTTTTCCAGCCCGGCTCCGGCCAGGGACCAGCCGAAGACCGAGAAGGTGATTATCGACATAACCAGGGCCATGAAGACGATCCTCCACAGCATGCCATTGTAGAGGATGCCCGATTTCGCCCTGCGCGGCGGCTCCGCCAGCACATTGCTGTGTTTGGGCTCCATGCCCAGGGGAATGGTGCAGACGCCGTCGGTAACCAGGTTAACCCAGAGTATCTGAACCGCAACCAGGGGCAGCGGCAGACCTGCAATGATGGCAGCCATATAAGTGAACAGCTCGCCGATGCTGGTGCTCAGCAGGTAGAAAACGGAGCGCCGGATATTGCTGAAGATGACCCTGCCTTCCTCCACGGCAGCCACGATGGAGGCGAAATTATCGTCGGTAAGCACCATGTCGGCTGCCTCGCGCGCGACGTCGGTGCCCTTGATGCCCATGGCGATGCCGATATCGGCGGACCTCAGCGCCGGACCGTCATTGACGCCGTCGCCGGTCATGGCTACCGTGTACCCCTTCGACTTCAGTGTATCGACTATCCTGAGCTTATGCATCGGCTCCACCCGGCCGAAGACGCTGATACGCTCGATGCGTTCCCGCAGCTCATTGTCGTTCAGCGCATCCAGCTCGAGGCCGGACAAAGCCTCACCCTCGGGCAGGCCGAGCTCCGAAGCGATCGCCACCGCCGTTGCCTTCTGGTCGCCGGTGATCATCACGACCTTTATGCCGGCCGCCCTGCAGTCGGCCACGGCCTTCTTTGCCTCCGCCCTGGGCGGGTCGATCATGCCGATCAGGCCAACCAGTATGAGAGATCCGTCGAGGAATTCATGTGAAAGCTTCTCAGGCGCGGGAGAGCAGTCGGCATAAGCCAGCGCCAGCACCCTGAGCGCCCTGGAGGCCATCTCAAGATTGACCCTCTCGATCTCCGCGCGCTTCTCCGGAGTCAGTTCAACGACCTCGCCCTTTTCAATCACACGCCGGCTCATGGCCAGTATTCTATCCTCCGCCCCTTTAACAAATGTTATGGCCTTGCCGTCCACGCAGGGATGCAGCGTGGCCATGTAACGTTTTTCGCTGGAGAAGGGAAGCTCGGCCAGGCGCGGCTGCTCCTTCTGCAGGGCGTCCTGCTGCAGGCCTGCTTTTATAGCGGCCACCAGCAACGCGCCCTCGGTGGGATCGCCCATAAGCTGGTACTTGCCGTCGCCCGATTTCAGCGTGGAGTCGTTACACAGGGCGCTGATCCTCAGGGACATCAGCAGGTCATCGTCCTGTCCGGGTCCCAGCTTGCGGCCATTCTCGAGAAACTCGCCCTCGGGACGGTAACCCGCGCCGGTGACCTGGATGGAGCGTCCCGCAAGGTATATGCTGCGCACGGTCATCTCGCTCTCGGTCAGGGTACCGGTCTTATCGGAGCAGATGACATTGACCGCGCCCATGGTCTCCACGGCAGGCAGCTTCCTGATCAGGGCGTTCCTCTGCACCATCCGCCTGATACCCAGCGCCAGGACCACGGTAACCATGACCGGGAGGCCTTCGGGGATAGCCGAGACAGCGGCAGCTACCGCCAGGGCGAATAATTCGTCAAATGAATATCCTTTGGAGACGCCGATGATTATCAGCGCGGTGATGATCGTGAGCACAAGTATACCGATATAGCGTCCCAGCCTGGAGACATTTCTCTGCAGCGGGGTGGGCGGAGGTTTAACGTCCTGGATCTGGGCGGTTATCCTGCCGATCTCGGTATTCATGCCGGTGGCGGTCACTGCGGCGTAACCACGTCCGTTGACCACGGCACAACCCATATGCACCATATTGCCCATATCGGCCACAGCGGCTTCACCCTCGATGGCGGCTGTGAATTTCTCCACCGGCACCGATTCACCTGTCAGGATGGATTCATCGATAGACAGGCCGGCCGATTCAATCAGCCTGGCATCGGCCGGTACCTTATCTCCGGCTTCAAGCATGATGATATCGCCCGATACCAGGTGGACGGCGGCGATATCGGTTATTGAACCTGCTCGCAATACCTTCGCATGGGGTACAGCAAGTTTTTTAAGGGCCTCCATAGCGCGCTCGGCGCGCATCTCCTGAATAAATCCGATAACGGCATTGACGGTCAGCACCACCAGTATCACAGCGGCGTCGGTGGGTTTTTGCATGACCACCAGCTCCACCAGTGCAGCGATCAGCAGTATATAGATGAGGGGACTGGCGAACTGTCGCAGGAAGACCATAACGGCAGGCGTCCTGCCCTTCTCCCTGAGCTCGTTGGGGCCGTACTGGCTGAGCCGCGCTGCCGCCTGCTCCCGGGAAAAACCCTGGCGGGTTGATTCGAGCCTGCTCAGAACCTCTTCGACTGAAAGATTATGCCATCTCATATTTGATCTCCACGATATTACATGCCCGGTGAGCGCCGGGCGGCGAAAACAGGTCGTAACCAGTATAGCAGACCTTGCTGCTGCCGTAACAAAAAGCCTTCTATATCGCCATCGGCCAGGGTTGACTACGAGTTCGGATACGTCTGTTTTTCGCTTGACACCGGTCAACGGGCAGGATACAATCCCGCAGTACTGGCCGGCGATTGTATTTCGCACAATCGATCCGGCATCCATATTTCAGGAGGTATCACAATGAAGAAGCTGATTTTCGTTGCGGTCGCACTGGTTATGCTGACCTCTTTAGTACCCTGGAGCAGCGTCAGGGCGGACGAGCCTATACTGCCTCAACCTGGCTACGACATAGCCGTGAATAACGGCTGGGTGATCGACCCCATCAGCGGTTTCCAGGGCCTGGCCAACGTGGGCATCAAGGACGGAGCGATCGCCGCCATCACTGCTCCCGACCGCAAACTGGCGGGCGTCAGGATTATCGACGCCACCGGGCTGATCGTATCTCCCGGCTTCATCAATATACACGGCCACGGCACGGGAAGCTGGGTGCCCGCCGAGCTCTATCTGAGGGACGGCATCACCACGGAGATCTCGGGTAACTGCGGCATAACGACACTGGGAAAATCCACCAAACACCCGGTACCTTTCTCAGAGGAGACCAAGGACGCCAGTACTTTTTCCGAAATTACACAAGTATGGGAAGACCAGGGGCTGCTGAACAACGTCGCTTCCTACACCGGGCATAACACCTATCGGACGCTGGTGGGCGTGACCAACCGCAGGACCCCGGCCACGCCCGAGCAACTGGAGAAAATGAAGGAGATGCTGCGCAAGGATATGCAGGACGGCGCGCTGGGCGTAACCTTCGGACCGTACTACGGCCCCGGCGCTACCTACGAAGAGATGCTGGCGCTGGCCAAAGTGGCGGCTGAGTACGGAGGAGGATCCGCGGCCCACCTGAAGGAAGGTTTCACCGCCAAAGGTGCGGTGGACTCCGTCAACCAGGGTATCAGCATCTCCAGGGAAGCCGGTATACCCTTTATCCTCTCGCACGTGAGCCAATGTCCCGCATACATCCCCAGGAGCTCGGGCCCGATCCTGGAAGCCTTCTATGCGGCGCGCGCCGAGGGGCTGAAAATAGGCATGGACGCCTATCCATATGACACAACGGCAGTAATCACGACCTCGCCACTGTTCGAATACCCCATCGAATTGCTGCTGGGCGTGGTGGAGGCCAATATGACCGATTTTGCTGTGGCCTATCCCGTGGTGATAGACGGCAAAATCTACATGGAATCCGAACAAAAATACGAGAGCATCGACCAGTTTAAATATGTCCTCAAGAAGGCCCAGAAGGGGGAGATCACCGATCCCAAGGTGATGGTGCCCTTTTACAATCCCCCGGGCAAATTCGAGATATGGATGAACAACCGCTATTTAATGATAGAGAACGACGGCTACGGCTGGTACAACGAGGAAACCAAAGAATTCGTGGGCGATCCCATCAACGTCGGTTCCTTCGCCAAGTTCCTGGGTCAGCGTGTGCGTGACGAGGGCGCCTGCGACTGGCGCACTGCGATAGCCAGGGTATCCAGCGACGCCGCCTGCTTCCTGGGCCTGGATAAGAAGGGCAGGGTACAGGTAGGCTGCGACGCGGACCTGACCCTCTTTGATCCCAAGACGATCAAGGACAATTCCACCTACAAGGATGTAGGCCAGCCTTCTACAGGCATACCCTACGTGATCGTCAACGGCGTGCTGGCCGTCGATAACAACGAGGTCACGGGCGCAACTGCGGGCAAGATCATCAAGCGCAGCTGGAAGGTTCCCGGCGACTATGCCCACCTGGGCGCGGCGCCCACCAGCGATGTAGGCGTGCTCAACCCGCAGGCGCCATAGCGCGCAACCACACCGGATATTAAGGAGAGATGGTATGAAAAAGACGTGGAAGCCTGTAGCTGCAGGTATACTGGAGATAATCGCCGGAGGCCTGTCCGTAATCACGGGCTGCGGCCTTTACATGAGCGCGATCGTGGCCAATTTCCTGACCACGGTGCCGCCGCTGGTCTATGCCGCATTGACCTATCCCGTTTTACCGCTGATCCTGCTGGGCCTGCTGGCCATCGCGGGAGGAGTCTGCGCACTGCTGCGCAAAGCATGGGGCCTTGCCCTGGCGGGGGCCATCGGGGGATTCTTCGTAGCCCCCCTGCTGTGCCTTTTCGCTATAATATTCACGGCAATCTCCAAAAAAGAATTTGCGTAGAGCCGCAGCTATAAAAATAGCCTGCAACAGGAGGTGTGATGTCTGAGCTCGCCAACGCCATAGCGGACCTCAAGGAAGACGAGGTCAAGCAGATCGTACAGGACAGGCTGGCCTCGGGAGCTGACCCGATGTCGATCGTGGACGAGTGCCGACGGGGCATGGAGATCATCGGCCAGCGCTACAAGGACAAGGAGTATTTCCTGGGCGAGCTGATCATGTCCGGGGAGATATTCAAGGAGGCCATGGCAGTCATCGAGCCGAAGCTGAAGGCCGGCCAGGCCGGGAAAACGGTGGCCAGGATGGTGCTGGGCACCGCCAAGGGCGACATCCACAACATCGGCAAGGACATCGCGGCCACGCTGCTCAAGGCGGCGGGGTTCGAGATCTACGATCTGGGCACGGATGTTGCCCCCGAGGCTTTTATAGACAAGCTGAAGGAGACGGGGGCTCCCATACTGGGCATCTCCGGCATGCTCACGCCCTCTTTCGAGTCCATGAAGCAGACCGTCCAGGCGCTGGAGGCGGCCGGACTGCGCAATAAGGTGAAGGTCATCATCGGCGGCGGTATCGTCACCGAGATGGTGCGCAAATACGTGGGCGCGGACGCTTTCACGGACGACGCGCCCGAAGGGGTCGAGCTGTGCAGGAAGCTGGCCGGGGCGGTGAAGTAGGTGATTAAAGAGACGATGACCCCCACCGAGCGCACATGGGCGGCCATCAAGCTCGAGCCGTGCGACCGCATACCGGTGGCGCCGCTGATGGACGTCATGTTCCCATCGCGCCACAAGGGCATGACGGTGGCCGAGGGCATCGCGCATCCGCGCAGGGGCTTCCAGGCCATCGTCGACACCTTCGACGACGTCGGAGGGTGGGACGCCATGATACTGCCGGGATACAGCCTTCCCATACCGCCGCATATCTCCGCCGTGATGCAGGTGGTGATCGGCGACACCAGATACCCCGGCAAGGAGCCGGGCTTCGCCGAGGACTCATCGCCGCAGTTCATAGAGAAAGAGCTGCTGACCATCGAGGACTATGACCAGATGATAAAGCTGGGCTGGACCGGCTTCGCCGAGAAGAACCTGAGCCGCTTTTTCCCGCTGGACCCCGAGCTGCTGCTGGCCTGGACCAAAAGGCAGATGGAGCGCTATAAGACCGAGGGGGAACTGTGGAAGGCGCGCAACATACCCTCGCTCTGCGGGGGCATGGTCATGTCGCCGCTGATGTTCCTCTCCACCAGGAGGTCGCTGGTCTCCTTCACGCAGGACCTCTACCGCATGCCCGACAAGGTGCAGGCCGTGATGGACGCCATGGTAGACGACCTGATCAAGTTTGCCATCGAGGCGGCGCATGCCACCGGCATACCCGGCGTGGAGCTGATACTGGAGCGGGGCGGATGTTTCTATTACCCGCTCAAGATGTTCGAGCGCTTCGAGTTCCGCTACATCAAGAAGATGGTGGACGCCTTTGCCGCCGAAGGATTTATCACGGTCATGCATTTAGACCAGGACTGGACTCTCAACCTGCCCTACTTTCTGGATCTGCCCAAAAAGATGTGCGTCTGCGAGCTGGACAGCACTACGGACATCTTCAAGGCCAAGGAGATACTCAAGGACCACATGTGCATCATGGGGGACGTCCCCGCCTCGCTCAGCAGCATCGGCACGCCCTCGGATATGACGGCCTACTGCGAGAAGCTGATCGACCAGGTGGGCAAAGGCAGGACGGGCTTAATCCTGAGCACGGGATGCACCATTCCCTTCGACACCAAGTTCGAGAACTTTCAGGCCATGGTCGATTCGGTCAAGAACCACCTGCCGCAGTAGCTGCCCACACTAATATCGTAGCTAAAAACCGCAACGCTGTTGCCGCCATGCATACGGGATCAGCCCGATTTCATCATCTGCAAAACGCTGGTGGCGGCCTTCAGCATCTTATCGATATCTTCCTTTGTATGAGCGAGGGTGATAGAGGGAGCGCCGGTCGGGCTCATGAAGATGCCGTGCGCTATCATGCCGATGCAGAAGTTCAGCAGCTTGAGCAGGTCCTCGCTGTAGAAGTCGCGCGAGTTGCGCGGCGCCCTATCGCTTAAATGCGGCCAGAAGCCGCGGCAGTATCCCATAAACTCACCGGTAACCGTGCATGAGATCCCTGCCTCGTCGAAGGCCTTTTGCAGACGGACGGACGCCAGCGACGCCAGCTCCTGTACATGACGGTAGTACTCGCCCTTCTCCAACTCCGTCAGCAGTGCCAGCCCGGCGGCGACGCTCACCGGATGGCCTGAGGTCGAGCCGGCCACGCACACCTTATCGTGCATCCGCTCCATACAGATGCAGCTCATCACATCCCTCCTGCCACCCAGGACGCCCATGGGGAATCCGCCGCCCACCGGCTTGGCCAGCACGGTCATGTCCGCGGTGATGCCGTATATCTCCTGCGCCCCACCCGGCACCAGGCGCAGGCTCGTGACAACCTCATCGAAGACCAGCAGGATACCGTGCTTCGCGGCGGTATCTTTTACGGCCTGCATGTAGCTTTTATCGGCCGGTATCATGCCGCCGTGCACCAGCACCGGCTCGACCATGATAGCCCCCAGGGCGCCGGCGTTCTTTTCTATGATCCTGA
>JAFGHL010000094.1 GCA_016930155.1 Dehalococcoidia bacterium
ATTGAATCACAGAACGCCCATGGAGTATGCTTATACAACGGCCGGATTCTAAGCGCTGCTGCTGCTAAACGCGGGGGAAGGTCAATTGCATTAGATATACTAATACGATAGAATGCAGTCAGCGAGGTGAGGCTGGGGATATGCAACTAACTTTTCAATGCTATAGATGCGGTGCGCAAAATTATATAGGACAATCCTACTGCTATAACTGCCAATCTCATATAAGTAGTCAGAATGAAGTATCATTTTACCAGGCATGCTTTGCGCCGGATGGAAAAGCGGGGCATTTTGGAAGAGGATGTCCTCTATTGCATCGATAATCATCATACATCCTATCCGAGCGAAGCCGATTGTGTTCAGTATATTGCTGAAGTCAGGGGGTGCAATTTAAAGGTGGTCGTTAATCGGATGAAGGCCAATATTGTCACCGTCATGTGGCTGGATTAAAATGGTACATGGAGGGTATACCATTGGCAGGTCCGTTCTTCCGTAAAATTGAATATGACGAAGAAACCGACGCAATCTATATAGGATTTAACGATAAGCCGGTTTCCTATACCAAATCGCTCGATGATTCGCGCTATATCGACTTCGATGAGGAAAATAACCCCATCGGTATCGAGCTGCTTAACGTAAGTGCCGGGGTTACCGTAGGTAAGCTTCCTTTTGCCGGGCCTCTCGCTAAGATACTGGAAAATTCCAATATCAAAGTCTGTGTATGATCGCTCCTATCTTAATGCGCCTGGCCAGGCGGGTAATAAAAGGCCTGTCCACGGCCATTATTGTAAACCGGCTGTATTTCCCAACCCGCGGGCCGCCATTGACGGGCCAACCGCATCATAGTAGAGGGCGCGTCGCCCCGTGGCAATCCCACACTATTAGAGTTTCAATAAGTATGATTTATTTACCTGCGGCCCAGCAAATAACTGAATCTTGACTCCCAGTGTAAAAAGTGCTAGTATGAAAATCACCTCGTACCAAGTGGTACAGGAATATTTACCTGGCAGACCAAGGTCTCCAGGCTTGAGAAGGCCGAAAGCCTCTCAAAGGAGTAGTTTTTATGGTTATACAATCACAAGGCATTACCATTGAATTCCCCGTGGTTTCCCTCCGTCGTATACCTTCCAAAGCAGACACCGATGGTCAAAGAACATACATAGCTGTAGTCAACGTTTTTGATCTCCCTGATCTTACTGAATGGCGCAAGATTAACATTCGTGATCCAAAGCTGAACGGTGCCGTGCCCAAAGCTATAAGGAAATCGCTTGATGAGGATCCTTCCTCCTTTCTTTTCAAGAATAGAGGGCTTGTTATTACAGTTAATTCGTCCAAATTCGATACCGAGTCCAGTAAATTGACTCTTAATATGGAAGACCCGAATATCCATGGTCTATTGGATGGAGGGCACACTTATAAGGTAATAAAAGCTTACGGTTCCGATGTAGATAGGGAAGAAATTAAAACACAAGATCAGGCTTTCGTTCGTTTGGAGATTTTGGAGGGTTTTGACAGTGAACAAATTAGAAATATTGTTGACGCTCGCAATACTTCTAACCAAGTAAAAGACCAGAGCTTAATGGAACTAGCAAATAGTTTTGAAGGTATTAAGAAGGCAGTTGCTGGGCAACCTTATGCCAACAAGATAGCATATAAAGAATACGAAATAATGGATGGGACGGACGGAAAGACAGCAAAGCCAATAGATGTGCGTGAAGTCATTGCTCTTATGACGTTATTCGACAAAGATCATTTCGGAGATAACAACCATCCTGTAATGGCGTATTCTCAGAAAGCAGATTGCTTGAAGCGATATAAGGATAACCGAGAATCATATGAAAAAATCCTTCCCTTATTGAAGGATATACTGAGGCTCTGGGATATAATTCATAGGGATATGAGATCATGGTATGAAGAATCAAAAGCTAAGCAAGGGCAAGGAGCTAAGTTCGGACGAATTACTGGTGTAATGCCTGATCGTGAGGCGCCGCTTGATTTCTTGGGGGAGACTTCAACGGATATCATACCAACGGCATTCAAGTATCCCATCCTTGCGGCGCTAAGAGCATTTGTGGAAGAAATCGATGGGAAATACTGCTGGGGGATGGATGTTGAGGATGCGCTCTCTAACGATCTTGGTATGAAATTGACCGAAGTTCTGACCGCCAACGCGATAGAATTACGCAACCCAAATAAACTCGGCAAGACAAGTTCTGTATGGGATCAATGTTATTCGAAAGCACAAGTTTGGTATTTAAAAAACAAAACACCTAAATCAAGATAATATAAAGGATCTCATATTGTTAAAAACAAAGGAGCGAGTATTATACTCGCTCCTTTGTTCATGAATTTGGGGTCGTTATTTGTATAATAGAGAAAGTTTATGGTAAGTTGTGGCGGATATCAGAAAAACATCTGCAAAAGGAGAATGAAGATGGAAAAAAAAATGGTGGTTCAGCATGGTGTCAAGGGTAATCCCGGCAAGGAAATCCGTCGGCGCGCTCCAAATAAAACACTAAGGGAAGTGAAAAAAGTAATTAAAAAAGGTAAATAGACAATAATTGTGAGGTGGTGTTCCCGATTTGCCTTTGCTTACCATTAACAGTGATGAGTCAATGAATATATATCGTTATGTTATCCCTGCTCTATCGCTACAGCTATGAATCATTTAAGGATAATTCAATCAACCAATATAGGATTAATCCTGATATTACTTATTTGTGCGGTGGCTTGCCTGCCTTCCGAGAATATATCATCGCCCGAGCGTTCTGTCCCTGTTGCTGTTCCTTCGATACCTTCTGATAACGTACAGGAAATACCCGTGTTGGTTACTCCACAGCCGAATCCCAATATCGTTTTTCAGGATGATTTCGCTAATCCCGGCAGCGGCTGGACGGTTTTCAGCAATAATTTCGGTGAGGGAAACTATGAAAACGGTAGTTATTGTCTGAAATGCACGAGGCCATCATATCCCGAGTTCAAGGTAAATACGACCAATCCGGCTTTGACCTCCTTAACGGAATTTACGATTGACATGGATGTGACGATGCTGAGCGGGAGCAGGGAAGACCGCATCGGGGTGCTGCTCAAGTGGCCCGATATAAATCCAATGAGTATACCCGGCTACGTGCAGCCCTCCGACTACTACTTTCTGCTGTTCCCGGCTGACGGGTCGGTCACCTGCTATACGAAACATCAAATCAAGGGATCCAGCGCGGACCTGGAGCCGGGATATTTCCTACGGCGCGCACCCTACACCTGTGTGAAGGGCGTCAACTCGGTCAACAACATCAAGATATGGTTCAATCCGGGCGTGTTCTTTACGGTAAACGGCTATAAGCTGGTCGACGCTACAGACGACAACATCAATTACGTCAACAGGTTGATCAGAGACGGGTCCATGCCGGGCGCCACGCTGCAGATCGTGGCCAACAGCGAAGATCCCTATTCGCGGCCCGTTTTTCAAATCAACAGGATATCAGTCGCAGTTCCCAAATAGCCGATCCCGACTATCGATACCGCCGCCTCTTTAGAGCGTATGTCTTTTCTGCTATAATCCTCAGCATCTCTGGAGATGACATGAAAGCGAAGCTGTATTTGATGGAAACCAGGCCCCAGTTCCTGATCCTTTCGGTGGTCCTGGGCATTACAGGCGCCTGTATCGCCTGGTATGACGGATTTTTCAATATCGGCGAGGCCCTGCTGGCCACATTCGGCCTGATACTGACGCATATCAGCGTGAATACCCTGAACGATTTCTTCGACTACAGGAGCGGCATCGATAAGGTCACCGACAGGACGCCTTTCAGCGGCGGCAGCGGCATGATTAAAGCAGGACTGTTAACGCAGCGCGAGGTGATGTGGATCGGCATCATCACTCTGCTGCTGGCGGCACCCATCGGCCTTTATTTCATACTTACCAAAGGCTGGCTGCTGCTGCCCCTCATAATCGTGGCGGCGGCCTGCGTCGTGCTGTACAGCCCGCTGATACAGAAATGTTACTGGCCTGAATGGTCGCCCTTCCTGGGACTGGGCGCCCTGCCGGTGCTCGGCATGTATTTCTCGCAAACGGGCATGTATACCTGGCACGCCGTCATTGCCTCGATACCGTCGGGTTTCCTGGTGCATAACCTGCTGCTGCTCAACGAATTCCCCGATGTTGAAGCCGATAAGGTGGCACACAGGAAAACACTGCCCATAACTATGGGCTATCGCGGGGCGACTATTGTTTATACCGTATTTACGATCATGGTTTATGTCTGGATCATAGGGGCCGTGATATTTAAGGCCATGCCCGTTTTCACTTTGCTGGCCCTGCTGACTTTGCCGCTGGCCGTCAAGGCGATGCGCGGCTCCTTCAAATATAACGACAGGGCGCAGCTCGTTTCCGCCATGTCCACCAATGTCATGGTAGTACTGCTCACACCGCTACTGATGGCCATCGGGTATATACTATCCGGAGTATTCAAAATATAAATCGATATGGCATCAAACTCGAACAAGCCCACAGCCGGCCGCCCTCTGTATCACATCTTCACCAGGATACCCGACCGCTACGACCTGATAAACCACGTCATCACGCTGGGCATGGACAGCGGCTGGCGCAGGCAGACGGCACTCACCTGTCTGAAAGATAGCCCCGGACGGCTCCTGGATTTATGCTGCGGCACGGGAGACCTTGCCATCACCATCGCCCGGCTTGCCCGACAAACACCCGAAATAACCGGGGCCGATTACAGCCAACCGATGCTGGAGAAGGCCGCCGCCAAGGCCGCATCAGCCCGACTCGGCAACATACGCTTCATCAACGCCGATGTGGCCAAGCTTCCCTTCCCGGACGCCCACTTCGATTGCATCGCAATATCCTTCGCGTTCCGCAACCTCACCTACAATAATCCCAGGACGGCAGATTATTTGAATGAAATCCTGCGGGTGCTCAAACCGGACGGCAGGTTCGTCATAGTAGAGAGCAGCCAGCCAAAATCGGCATTGATGCGTTTTCTGGACCACCTGTATCTGAAGCTGTGGGTCTTCCCAACCGGATACTTGATTTCTCGAGACAGGGAGTCCTACCGCTACCTGGCGGAATCGGCACAGCACTTCTACTCCGCCGAGGAGATGCAGGAATATCTGCTGAAGGCGGGCTTCAAACAGGCCACGGCAAAGAGGCTTTTCTTCGGCGCCGCAGCCATCTACACAGCCGTAAAATAGGCTGCCGGATGGATTATTTTAAGAGGCATTCTTACAAAAGTCATGCACTCCTTGAAAAATCGGGGATTTGTTGTTTATGACCTTTCCCCGTTAAACCGCAGCACCCTGTCTTAGAGTCCTCGAGATATAATAAAATATCGCGGGAGGGCTCAATTGAAAGCAA
>JAFGHL010000095.1 GCA_016930155.1 Dehalococcoidia bacterium
CGCTGGAACCCTATCCCCAGAAGACGCTCGTTGACTATGTGGATGATGCAGTAAAGGAACATCCGGATTACCCTATGGTGCTGTTTAAGAAGAGGAAGATGTCCTATGCCGAGATCCAGAAGCTCAGCGATGAGTTTGCAGCTGCTCTGGTGGCCAAAGGTGTTAAAAAGGGAGACCGCGTAGCCCTGATCATGCCCAACTGCCCTCAGGCCATCATCTGCCGCTGGGGCGCATGGAAAGCCGGCGCTATCCTGGTACACATGAATCCCATGTATACAGAATCCGAACTCGAACATGCTCTCAAGGACTGCGGCGCCGAGACCGTGGTGGTGTTGACCATGTTCTACAATACTCTGAAAAAGCTGCAGGCGCGAACCAAGCTGAAGCTGGTTATAGCTACCAGCATCAAGGATTACCTTCCGCCTGTGCTCAAAGTGCTGTTCACGCTGGTCAAAGAGAAAAAGGAAGGCCATCGCATAGTTCTGCAGCCCGGCGATTTCTGGCTGACCGACCTGATAAAAGCTCAGGACGGCGCGAAACGGCCGGATATTAAAGTGCTACCCAGTGATGAGGCCCTGATACTTTTCTCCGGTGGGACAACCGGCACACCCAAAGGCGTAGTGGGCACACACCATTCACAGGTCATAACGGGGCTGCAGTTCAGCAGCTGGTTCGGTGAGATTGTCGAGCCTTACAAAGATGTTATGATGCTGGTGCTGCCGCTTTTCCACTCTTTCGCCACATATGCGGTTATGAGCACGGCCATCGTGGGGCATGCGGCGCTGTCGCTGGTTCCCAACCCCCGTGACCGCGACGACGTGGTCGCTACCATCAATCATGATAAGCCAACGTACTTCCCCGCCGTGCCTGCCATGTTCATCGCTCTGCTGGAGCACCCTGCTGTCAAGACGGGTAAGGTGGATTTCAGCTCGATGAAATGCTGCAACTCCGGCGCGGCTCCGTTGCTGTACGAGACGAAAAAACGTTTCGAAGACCTGACAGGCGGTCGTATTGTGGAGGGCTACGGGTTGACCGAGTCTACCATGGCCTGCTGCTGCACCCCTTATCGCGGAACCTGGAAGCAAGGATCTGTGGGCATGCCGCTCCCGGATGTCATAATCAGGATTGGTGACATTGAGACCGGCGAGGGCGATGTGCCTGCCGGCAAGGAGGGGGAGATCGTTTTCCAGGCCCCGCAGCTGATGAAGGGATACTGGAACCGTCCTGAGGAGACCAAAGAGATGCTGCGGGACGGATGGCTGTATACGGGCGATGTAGGTTATATGGATGATGACGGCTACATTTTCATCACATCGCGTAAAAAAGACCTGATCAAGCCCAGCGGATTCCAGGTATGGCCGAGGGAAGTTGAGGAGGTCATCAGCAGTCATCCGGCGGTTGCCGAAGTCAGCGTTGCCGGTATTCCCGATGCCAAACAGGGCGAAGCTGTGAAAGCCTGGGTAGTGCTGGAGGCCGGTAAGACGGCGACGGCGGAAGAGATACAGACCTGGTGCAAGGAGAAGCTGGTCGCTTACAAGATACCCAAGTTTGTGGAATTCCGTAGCGACCTGCCCAAGACCATGGTCGGCAAGGTGCTGAGAAGGGTTCTGCAGGAGGAAGAGGCGGTAAAGAGCAAGAAGTAAGTCTGTGAACGAGGCTGTCCCCGGCTGCGCAGCCGGGGACAGCTTAAACTAATAGTCAAGGCCTTAAAATATATTTATTTGGAGGTTGTTTGCATGGCAGAGTATCGCTGGTTAAAGAATTACGATCCCGGTGTACCCTACACACTGGAACCCTATCCCCAGAAAACCCTCATAGATTATGTGGATGAGGCAGTTAAAGAGCGCCCCGACTACCCTATGCTGCTTTTCAAGAAGAGGAGGATATCCTATGCCGAATTTCAGAAGCTGAGTGACGAGTTTGCGGCTGCCCTGGCTGCCAAAGGCGTCAAGAAAGGCGACAGGGTCGCGCTGCTCATGCCTAACTGCCCGCAGGCGCTTATCTGCCGCTGGGGGGCCTGGAAGGTCGGCGCCATAGTGGCGCATTTAAATCCCATGTATACGGAAAGCGAGTTGGAGCACGCGCTCAAAGATTGCGGGGCTGAGACCGTTGTAGTTTTAACCATGTTCTACAAGCAGTTTAAGAAGATACAGCCGCGCACAAACGTGAAACTGGTGGTCGCCACCAGCATCAAGGATTACCTGCCTCCTGTACTTAAGGTGTTATTCACGCTGGTCAAGGAGAAAAAGGAAGGTCACTATGTGGTACTGGAGCAGGGAGATGTGTGGATGACGGACCTCATCAAGCAGTATGCCGGCGCCGGGCGGCCGGATGTTAAGGTTGCACCGAAGGATCCTGCACTCATACTGTTCAGCGGCGGCACCACGGGCACTCCCAAGGGCGTGGTAGGCACTCATCATTCCATGGTGATAACCGCCCTGCAGTACGCGGCGTGGTTCGGCGGCATGATCGAGAGCTATAAAGATGTCATCATGGCCTGCCTGCCGCTTTTTCACGTCTACGCGACCTACGGCGTTATGAGCACTGCCATAGTATGCCATGTGACATTGTCCCTCGTTCCCAATCCGCGCGACCGCGAGGATTTAATAGCCACTATTCAACATGATAAACCGACTTTCTTCCCGGCAGTTCCCGCCCTGTATATTGCTCTGCTGGAGCACCCGATGGTGAAGGCTGGCAAAGTGGACTTCAAGTCGATGAAATTCTGTGTATCCGGCGCCGCTCCGCTACTGGCCGATACCAAGAGGCGCTTTGAAGAATTGACGGGTGGCCGTATAGTCGAAGGCTATGCCATGACCGAGGCCACCATGGCCTCCTGCGTTACACCTTATCTGGGCAAATGGAAGGAGGGTTCCACCGGCATGCCGCTGCCAGACGTGGTTGCAAGGATCGGTGATTTGGAGACGGGAGAGGGCGAATTGCCCGCCGGTCAGGAAGGCGAAATCGTTATAAAGGCGCCGCAGCTAATGGTGGGATACTGGAACAGGCCTGAGGAAACCAAGGAGATGCTGCGGGACGGCTGGCTCTATACCGGCGATATCGGGTATCTGGATGAGGACGGCTATCTTTTCATCACTTCGCGTAAAAAGGATCTGATCAAGCCCAGCGGCTTCCAGGTATGGCCGCGGGAGGTCGAGGAGGTCATAGCCTCACATCCTGATGTGGCCGAAGCCTGCGTGGCAGGCATTCCCGATGCCAAGCAGGGAGAAGCGGTTAAAGTCTGGGTGGTGATGGAGGCCGGCAAGACGTTGACTGCTGAGGATATTCAGGCCTGGTGCAAGGAAAAACTGGTAGCCTACAAAGTTCCCAAATTTGTTGAGTTTCGCACCGAGTTGCCCAAGACCATGGTGGGCAAGGTGCTGAGAAGGGTCCTGGTGGAGGAGGAGAAAACCAAAGCGAAATAGTGGACCCGTGTCTCAACACAAAGAATAAAATGGACCGGTCCCGGCGACCGCCGGGACCGGTCAAAAGGATGCTGAATTGACTGATTATCTGTGGTATAAAAGCTATGATCCTGGTGTGCCGCGCTCTCTTGAGCCGTATCCTCACAAGACTATTATGGACGTTTTGTTGGAAGCTGAAAAGGAGCGCCCTGATTATCCCATGATAATCTTCCAGGACAGGAAGCTCAGCTACAGAGAGATTGTCAGTGAGAGCGATGCCATGGCTGCGGCGCTGGCCTCAATGGGCGTGAAGAAGGGTGACCGGATAGCTGTTCTCTTCCTCAATTGCCCTCAGGAGTATATTATTTTCTTCGCGGCCTGGAAGCTGGGCGCCATAGTGGCGCCGTTAAATCCCCTCTATACCGAGTTCGAGCTGGAAGCGAGATTGAACGATATCGATGCCGAGACGGCGGTGGTTCTCAACCTGTGGTATCCCATGGTTAAGAAGCTGCAGAAAAAAACCAGCGTACGCAATGTTATACTGGCCGAGTTTGATGATTACACAGTTCCGAATAAAGAGAAAGCGGCCACCGCTATCGAACCAGTCGACAACTGGTGGCTCGACCTTGCCAGGAAATATGCAGGGAAACCGGTTCCCGGCGTAAAAGTGGGGCCGGACGATACAGCACTGATCTTGTTCTCGGGAGGCACTACGGGCACTCCCAAAGGTGTTATGGAGAGCCATAAATCCCTGGTGATCACAGGCATGCAGGTGGAAGCCTGGTTCCGCGAGATTTCACTCTGGTGGGACGAAAAATTCTTGGTGCCGCTGCCGCTCTTCCATGCCTTCGGCATCTATGCCAGCTTTGGAATGGCACTGATCCAGCATAATATCTCGGTGCTCATCGCCAATCCACGTGATATCAAGGGTATGATTGAAACCATCAAGAATCAGGGCATTACTAACCTGGGCGCCGCCCCCACCATGTTTATCTCCATGCTGGAATCCCCGGATCTCAAGATGGGTGACCTCAAGACCATACGTATGGCCACGTCGGGCGCAGCCCCGCTGATGCGTGAGACCAAGGAGCAGTTTGAGAAGCATATCAGCGGACGTTTGACCGAGGGTTACGCCCTTACTGAAAGCGGCATGGCCATGCTCACCACGCCGGCCAGGGGCAAGTGGAAGGAGGGCTCCATAGGCCTGCCTCTGCCTGATACACTTGTACGCATCGTGGACATAGATAACGGGACTTCGGATATGCCTGTCGGCCAGCCGGGAGAGATTATTATGAAGGCGCCGCAACTCATGCAGGGCTACTGGAAACGGCCGGAAGAGACTAAAGAAATTCTGCGGGACGGCTGGCTTTATACAGGAGACATCGGCTACATGGATGAGGACGGCTATATCTTTCTGACGTCGCGCAAGAAGGACCTGATAAAATGCGGCGACTTCCAGGTCTGGCCACGTGAGGTTGAAGAGATTCTCCAAGAGCATCCGGCCGTGGCTGAAGTATGTGTGGGCGGGGTACCTGATCCCAGACAGATGGAAGCGGTCAAGGCCTGGATCGTGCTGAAAGAGGGGAAAAGCGTGACTGCAGAGGAATTGCAGAAATATTGCCGGGAGAAACTAACCGGATATAAAGTGCCGAAACATTTCGAGTTCCGTAAACAGTTGCCCAAAACATTCGTGGGCAAGATCCTGCGCAGAATCTTGCAGGATGAGGAGAAAAGCAAGTAAAAGCAGAGGATACAGAGCGCCCGGTTAATTGATCGAAATTAGCCGGACGCTTTAAAATGTACAGTAAATATTGTTTGAGGAGGTTTAAAGTGGCGGATTATCCATGGTACAAATCTTACGATGCAGGGGTGCCGCATTCCCTGGCGCCATATCCGGAAATTACTTTACTTGATGTAATAGCGGATACAACCCGCGAGATGCCGGATCACACATTCATGTATTTCAAGGGAAGGTATTTCTCATACAAGGAGGCAAGCAGGCTTTTCGAGGTAATGGCTTCGTCGCTGATCGCCAACGGTGTCAAGCAGGGAGACCGTGTGGCCACTATGTTACTCAATACACCGCAGCAGCTTATAGCTGCCTTCGGCACTATGAAGGCCGGCGCCATTTTTGTTCCGCTTAATCCTTTGTATAACGAGGATGAACTGGTACATGCGCTGACCACTGTAGATGCGGAAATAATCATTGTCTGGGACCTGCTGTATGCAAATGTCAAGAAGATACAGTCGCGCACCAAGCTGAAAAAGGTTATCGCCACCTCGCTCGAAGATTACATGCTTCCGGAAGCAAAGAAGCCGCATGGCATGCAGCTTGAAAAGGGCGATGTGTGGATGGACGAGTTCATGGACAAGCATGCTAAAGATGCTGCTCCCGCCATCAAGCCCGGTATCGACAATACTGCCCTGATCCTGTTCAGCGGTGGAACGACCGGCGCTCCCAAGGGCGCGATGCTGTCCTTCAGGAATATGGCGGCGGTCGGCCTGCAGACCAGCAGTTGGAACAAGCTGGGCCTGATAACTCACGATGACTATACGATGGCGCTTATGCCCCTGTTCCATGCCTACGGCTTCAATGGAGTGATTGCCAGCTCGATCTGTGTTCGCAGCCCGCTGGCGATTGTAGCCAATCCGCGTGACCTCGATGACGTGATCGACACTATCAGGAAGGTTCGGCCCGGCTCTATGCCCGGTGTGCCTACGCTGTTCATTGGCTTGATGGCACACCCTGAAGTCGCGGCGGGGAAGGTGGACTTCACCTGTCTGAAATACTGCCTCTCCGGGGCCATACCGCTGATGGTCGAAACCAAGCAGCGCTGGGAAGCCATGACCGGCGCACCCATTCTCGAGGCATATGGTCTTACAGAATCCACGGTTGTGTTTACTGTCGGCCCGCTCAAGGGTCAATGGAAGGAAGGCGCGGTCGGCCTGCCACTACCCGATGTCATAATTAAATTCGTAGATGTGGCGGATCCTGATAAGGATTTACCTTACGGTGAGGAAGGAGAGGTTGTCGGCAAAGGCCCGCAGGTTATGCAGGGCTACTGGAACAATCCCAAAGGCACTGCGGAGATGATCAAGGATGGTTGGCTGTATACAGGTGACATCGGCTATATGGACAAGGATGGTTACCTGTACCTGACATCGCGCAAGAAGGATCTGATAAAGCCCAGCGGACACCAGGTCTGGCCCAAGGAAGTGGAAGAGATCCTGGCAACTCATCCCGCTGTGGCCGAAGCGTGCGTGGCAGGAATACCGGACGCAAAGCAGGTAGAGGCGGTTAAGGCTTGGGTGATCCTGCGGCCGGGAGAGAAGATCACCGAGGCGGAACTTCAGGCTTATTGTAAAGACAAGCTCACGGCATACAAGGTGCCCAAGTACATTGATTTCCGGGAAGCATTGCCAAAGACACTGGTGGGTAAAATACTGAGGAGGGTGTTACAGGAGGAGGAAAAGGCCAAGAAATCCACATAGAGTAGTAAAACGAGAAGACATAATTAATCTAAAAAAGCAGGAGGACATGAATGGCCGAGTATCCGTGGTTCAAACATTACGATGAGGGTGTACCTAAAACGCTCCAGCCTTATCCCGACAAGAGGCTTTACGAGGATGTTGCTGACGTGGGCAGGGAGAGACCGAATCAGAAGATGATCTGGTTCAAGGGCAGGTGGATGACTTATAAGGAGGTCGACCACCTCAGCGATGTGCTGGCTGCCGGCCTTGTAGCGCAGGGAGTTAAGAAGGGCGATCGCGTTGCCATGCTGATGCCTAACTCACCCAATATCGTCATCAGCCAGCTTGCCATCTGGAAAGCTGGCGCAATATCGGTGCCGATAAATCCACTTTACAGCGAGGGCGAGCTGGAATTTGCCCTCAAGGAATGCGGTGCGGAAGTTGCCATTGTGCTGACTGCATTTTACGACCCGGTGAAGAGAATCCAGGGACGCACCAATCTGCGACTGCTCATCGTTACCAGCGTTAAGGAGTATCTGTCTCCTTTTGTGAAATTTATCTTTACGCTGCTGATGGAAAAAAAGCAGGGACAATACCTGGAAAAAGTGCAGAGGAACGATATCTGGCTTCAGGATCTGATGAAAAAACATGCAGGCGATAAAAAACCCGATGTCAAAGTGAGCGGCAAAGATACCGGCCTGCTGCTGTTCAGCGGCGGCACGACCGGCACGCCCAAAGCGGTAATGCTGAGCCATGAGGCCATATTCATGAACGGCAGGCAGATACATTCCTGGTCCAAGCCTCTGGCTACGGATTGGACGGATGTGCTTGTATTGCTGATGCCTTTCTTCCATGTTTACGGCAATGTGATATTACTATCTACGGCTATAGCCGGACGTTATCCCACGGCGCTTGTCCCCAATCCTCGCGAGGTAAAGGACGTTCTGGCTACGATTAAGAAGGTCAAACCGGCTTTCTTCCCGGCCATCTCGGCCATCTTCATCGGGCTTATGAACAGGCCTGAGGTTAAATCGGGCAAGATCGATTTCAAGACCATGAAGTCATCGGTGGCGGCGGCCGCTCCACTTCTGCCGGAAACCAAGAGGCAATGGGAGGCGGTCACAGGCGGCAAAATCGTTGAGGCTTACGGCCTCACGGAGTCCGGTGTGCTCGCTATGGGTCCGTTCCTGGGCAAATGGAAAGAGGGAGCGGTCGGTATGCCGACTCCTGATACCGTTATCAGGATCGTCGATATCGATACTGGGAAAACCGAGCTCAAGGCCGGCGAGGCGGGCGAGATCATAGCCAGTGGGCCGCACATTATGCAGGGTTACTGGAATCGTCCTGAAGCTACTGCAGAGATGCTGCGCGACGGCTGGCTGTACACGGGTGATATCGGCTACCTGGATGAGGATGGATACCTCTTTATAACATCACGCAAGAAGGACCTGATCAAGCCCAGTGGCCATCAGGTCTTCCCCGTCGAAATCGAGGAAATAATCGCTCAACATCCTGCCGTGCTCGAAGTGGGTGTGGCCGGTGTGCCTGACGCTGCCCAGGGCGAAGCAGTAAAGGCCTGGATCGTGCTGAGGACAGAACAGACGTGTACCGTCGAGGAGATACAGGTCTTCTGCCGTGAGAAGCTGACGGCTTACAAGGTGCCCAAGCACGTGGAGTTTCGTGATGCCCTGCCCAAGACCATGGTGGGCAAGGTGCTGCGGCGGGTGCTGCAGGAAGAGGACCGGGAAAAGAAAAAGTAAACGGGACTGCGGTCTTTCAATAGTCGCTCAGGCCTTGCTCTGGCTCTTAATAAAAGACAGTACTTCCGGAAGACTGAATGTGCCTTCCATAGGTCCCATGCGCGAAGCGGCCAGGGCGCCCATTGCATTGGCCAGTCTGGCGGTCTCGTAAAGAGGCAGATGGTCGAGGTATCCGCTGATGAAGCCGGCGTCGAAGCAGTCGCCCGCGCCGGTGGGATCGACGGCATTTACGTTAAATCCGGGGACGTCGAACGAGGATTCAGAGGTGAATACGCGGCAGCCGCTGTCGCCTTTTTTCAGCACCACGATTTTTACCCCCGACTCAATTAATCGTCGACAGGCTGTGTCGGTATCCTGTTCATGCACCAGCAGTCCCGCCTCGTTTCCGCTGGGAAGAACGATATCGGCCAGGCGGACGACGGGCAGCAATATATTCCTGCACTCCTCGGCTGAGAGCAGTTCCGGACGCAGATTAGGATCCAGGCTGACGCTGCCGCCCGCCTGCTTGACCGCCTCGGCCATCGCCATGCAGACGTCCCTGATAGAGCGGCTGATGGAGAGCGAGCAGCCCATCAGATGAAGGTGGCGGAATGATTGTGCGTACTTCACCGCCCGTGTAATGGAAGGCAGGCGGTCCGAGGCCGTGCCGGCGATGTGGAAGATGAAATTGCGCCCGCCATCCCAGTCATAGGCTACAAAGGCGCAGCCCGTGGGTCTGCCCTTGACAGAGGCAATCAGTTTGATATCTACTTCATCATTTGTAAACCTTCTCAGTAACAGACGGCCGAAACCGTCCTGTCCCAGCGAACCGACGAAGCCCGTCCGTTTACCAACGCGCGCAGAGGCGTTCGCGAAGATGGCTGGTGCGCCGCTGGGGAAGGGCCCCGTGAACCGGCCGGTTTTATCCAGGGGCATGTCGACCGACGGCCGCATGATCTCCACGATCAATTCACCTGCGGTCAGCACCTGTCCCTCGTCCCAGAACGGCAGCCTGCTGCGCCGATTGAATTCTTTTTCAAGCGCAGGAATTGTGTCGTAAAGATTGAAAGCGCGGCAGTATTTCAATATTTGCTGCGAAATGCGCTCGACCACGTAATGGTGAGGATCGAAACCGTCTTTCGCCAGATTTGCATACAGGCGTTTGCGTGCTTCTACTACCTGCCTGTCCGTCCACATATAGCGGGCGCCGGTTTTGAGCAGCCAGCTCTGTCTTATGGCGGGCAGTGCATCGAACGGCTTGCCGGCCTCCTCCGCGTGCAGCCACTTTTGCCATCGGCCGGACCGGATAACCGCCTGCCTGAGCGATTCTTCAAATAACGAAGGCTTTGCGACGATCCCGTCAGGGGTAGATTTTTCTCTCGATTCCAGCTCGAAAAGGGCGTCGCATTCGACCTCGGTGAATTCAGGGCCGACGTTGGCGCCGCCCATTTTGCTGGCCGGGTAGGCAGAGGGATTTTCCACATTGTCGGTGTAATGCCCCTTAAGCACCAGGCCGTAGTCGCGGGCGATACTGGAAAGGTCCTGCGCCACCTGCAGGCTGAATACTGTGGTGTCCAGATCCGTTCCGACTTTGCCGACGATAAAGCACGGCCATGCATGGCTCAGCCCTTCTTCCGTCATTACCTTGCGCAATCCGGCCAGGAAACCACTGAACATATTCTCGTCGGCCAGGCCGCCCTTGACTTCCTCTGTTCCCACCTCGTAACTTACCGGGGGCAATTCGTGTTTGATGCGGAAAGACTCGCAGTGCTTGATCAGCAGAACGGTCCTTTCTATGATCGTGTCCAGATGAAGAGCTCTGCCGGGAAGCAATTCGCGATCAACAGTGGGATCGATGTGGAGCAGGTCAAACCCTGCCTTGATAGCGGATTCCAGAGATCTTTTAACTGCGCTCATAGTGCGGCGATAAGTCCATTTCTCGGTAGTGTGCCTGTCCCGAAGCCAGGGTCCGGCATGGTCTACTCCGAGCAGTATCGGGCCTTTAAAGCCTGTTTGCCTGGCGGTCTGTCGTATTTTAGTTACGAAACGCGCGTGGTTCCATCCTGTATAGCCCCCGTCGATGTCAACCTGGTTGAGCGTGGCCACGAAAAATATAGGGCAGTTCGCCTGTCCGGCTGCAAGCAGGGCTGCCTCCACCACAGCCTGAGAGTTGGCTGAAACTGCCAGCAGGGTGCGCCAGGGCTCACCTTCTTTAACTGACAGGTGTGAGAAAGAACGGATGATGGCATCGCACAGGGTAAATCCGCTGCGCGCAGCCATTCGCCTTAAATGTGAAACGTCGGCTGCCATATCGGTATGAGTACCGTGTAAATTTGGAATCTATTATACATGTTCAGAGCACCGGCTCGCCGCAGACACCGTCTTTGCCCCAACAGATCAGGCTGCCCTCCACGAACTTAACATCCGTAAAACCGGCGCCTTTGAGAGTACAGCTGGACTGGTATGCGCGATTACCCTGAAGGCAGAAGACCACGGTTTCGGCGTTCTTATCGAGTTTGTCCATCTCGTCTTGCAGCTGAGGTTGTGGCAATAGATGTACCTGTGGGGCTTCCAACCAGGTATTATCGCTCTCCCACTCGCTCCTGACGTCGAGAAGTACGAAATCAGCTCCATCCGCTATTTTCTTTTTCGCCGCATCGGAGCTGATGCTTGCCGTCCTGCCCTCCAGCTTGTTGCGCACAAGGTTAGCGGTGTGGTGGAGGACATCCAGCGACGTGTTGTAGGGAGGAGCATATGCCAGGTCCAGGTTGGCCAGCGTATCAATCGTCATACCTGCAGTGATGCAGGTAGCCAGAACGTCTATGCGCTTGATCACCTCTCCCGGTCCGGTGCCCTGTCCGCCCAGTATGCGGTGGGTCTTCTGATCGACAATAAGCTTGATGATGACATCCTTGCTGCCCGGAAAATAGGTCGGTTTATCATGATTGGATATGAGGGCGGTAACTACCTCAAAGCCGGCTTCCAGCGCTTGTGTCTCCCCCAGCCCCACTCGCCCGGTGTTGAAGGCAAATACCTTTACACAGGCTGTGCCGACAATGCCTGGAAACCTCTCCCTTCCACCTGTTATGTTGGCGGCTATCACGTGCCCGTGTTTATTGGCCGAGGAGCCCATGGGTACGAACATCTTTTTACCGGTGATGATACTGACATTGGCCACGCAATCGCCGCCGGCGAAGATATCGGGATCGCTTGTCTGCAGGTAATCATTGACTGCGATGTCGCCGAAAATCCCTATCTCCAACCCCGCTTCTTTTGCCAGCTTTGAATTCGGGCGTACGCCTATAGCGAAGATAACCACATCTGCTTCAAGCGTCTCCTTGTCCGTGATGACATGGCTTACTCTATTGTTATCACCCTTGAATTTCACCACCTTCTGCCCTAGTTTCAAGGTCGCTCCCTTGCTTGTAATATGGTCGGCCAGCAGGTCTGATATCTCCTCGTCCAGTATGCCCGGCAGTACTTTGCTCAGCGCTTCAACGACGGTAACCTTTAATCCGCGCGCGGTCAGAGCCTCCACCATCTCAACTCCGATCAGGCCGGCTCCCACAACAACGGCCTTTTTAGATGCCGACTCATTTATGAGGACCTTTATCTCATCTGCGTCAGGGACGCGTTTCAACACGTGCACACCTTTAAGGTCGATTCCTTTAATAGGAGGTATGACAGGGCTGGCCCCCGTGGCGATAACCAGCTTGTCATAATCGATGGAATAGTGTCGGCCTTCAGCCAGTGAAGTTACATCTATACTGTGTGTGGACCTATCAATGCGATCTACGCGGGTGGCTGTCAAAACATCGACGTTGCTGATCTTTTTAAAGGCAGCTGCATCGCGTACGAGGAGAGCGTTGTGGGATTTGACGACATTGGAAATATAATATGGCAATCCGCAGGCGGCGTAGGATATCAGTTCCTCATCTTGCAGCATGGTTATCTGTGCCGAGGCATCCAGCCTGCGCGCGCGTGCAGCGGTCTTGGGCCCGCAGGCGCCACCGCCGATGATCACGATTTTTGACTGTTTGGCCATATGGACGATCCTCCTAACGCGTGCCGCATGTTTGCAGCAGATAAAAGTAATTATAATCGAAACGAATTGCCTGCAAAACCACCTGAAGCTATACTTTTAAGGTAAGGCAGGTAACAGTAGGGAAAATGAATACCAGGCTCTTGGCCGGCTTGGCCGCCGTTATTATCCTCGGTCTGTGCGCGTACTCCGCTTCGCTGATGCTGCCTGTAATTTCTCCGGCTCAGGCTGAAATACCCGAGGTATTTTTTTTCAGGGCGGACACTTCCAGGATCGAGAGTGGTACGGCTGCAACGCTACGCTGGAATGTCGATGGCGCCGATAGCATCGTCATCGACCATGGGATCGGCCAGGTCGAGGCAAGCGGTGAGGTTACCGTGACGCCGTCACAGATAACAGCCTATAATCTGACGGCTGTCAGCAAGGGTGGCGCCGTTGTAAGTTCCGTTATTGTCAATGTCGTGCCGGTAGTTAAAACAGCCAGCCTTCCCTCCAGCCCGGCCATTGATTCGAGTGGTATCCCGTCAAATATCCCTGCCGATATGCTGCCCGCTCTGAAGGAAAACGAATCCTATGTTTTTTTTCAGGGAGCCATCATGGTGGGAGCTGATAATCATTACATTGTGCTGCGCAATAATACAGCCGCCCGCAATCCCAGCTGGGCTGAATTAATAGTCTTTCTCCAGTCCGATCAAACCGATCGCCGCGCATATGTGACCGGCCTGTTCACCTGCGGCGACTTTTCCGAGTTGCTGCATAACAACGCTGAGGCGGCGGGCATACGGGCAGCCATCGTCGCCGTCAAGCTGCTGCCGGATGCAATGGCTGAAGGCTATACCAATCATTCTTTGAACGCTTTTCAGACAACGGACAGGGGGCTGGTATATATAGATACGACGTCCTCTTCGCAGGGCTATTACGCCGACAAACAGGTCAATGTAGAAGTCGGCCAGGAATACGAACCGGTTGCCATTTTCCCGCAGCCCGGCCAGATGCAGAACTGGCCCAGCATGGGCACGGTGGTTTCCATAGACATACCCCCTTACTGGTGACCGGGCCGGTCTCCCGCAGAGATTATTTATGTCTTTCCGTGAGATAATATGTTTATTTTATAGCCAAGGGAGCGGTGACGCATGAGTAAATTCATTGATAAATTGGATAATCTGAATAAGGCTGCGGCCCCTGCCATGGGCTTTCATGCCGGAGATGGTGGTGACAGGTTTTTATCGATGCTGGTCGCTATTGAACTGGTCGGAAAACCTGATGATGAGTTAAAGGAAGTCGCCACTACGGGCGCCTGTGCCGGCATACTAAATCCTGCCGGCCTGACCGGCGCCGCCATCGTAAAATACCTTAAAACAAAGGTTGATATGCCGGTGGGCCTTGTGTTGAGCGGTGGGAAAACAGGCACGGGGGCCAAGCCGGAAGGCAGCGATATCGACTTTGTGGTATTTGATATTAATCTGCCGGTTAAATCGCTGGCAGGCAATGAACCCGAATCGGTTGGCAGGGTGTTGTGTTTGGATATGTCGATCGAAGCTGGGCTGATGAGAGCGGTGAATGGTCTCCATCCCGCAATAGAGGCTGTAATGGTGGATCTTCGCGTGCCCGCCCTTACCGTGGAAATTTTAATGCAATGCCGGCGGGCGGCTGATTTCTCGGGGCAGCCCGTTATAGCCCTTACCAATGCCGGCCTTACAGCCGCTGAACTGACGGCTTTACGCGAGGCCGGTGTCAAATGCCTGGTTTTACCTGCAGGTTCAAGCGCGGCGGAGATAGGCTCGCTTATCGATGATGTCCATGCCCTGCCGAGGCCCGAAAAAAGGAAGGATAAAAGGGGCATCGCTATCGTACCCAGGATGGGGCTGTCACCGGCGCCTAAAAAGGACGAAGGTAATGGCGGAGATGATAATGGCGATAATGATGACTGATAAAGAGTATTTTCCGCAGTAGTGCCCTCACAAGGCTACATTGATATGACACAAAATTTATGGTTGTTCCTGCTTTCCGCGGCCGGCATATCACTCTCAGGTGTTATGTTGCCCGGACCGCTGACGGCCGCCACGATCGCCAAAGGGTATGACGACAGGAATGCCGGAGCCATGATCGGTATCGGGCACGGGATAGTTGAGGTCCCAATGATCGCCCTGATTTACTTAGGATTTGCCGATTACCTGGAAAATCCAACGGTAAAGATGGTTACCGGCCTGGCGGGTGGCGCAATGCTTATAGTGATGGGGCTTTTGATATTCTTTACGTTCAAAAAACCGGTTGAGGGGGCGTCGGTTATGCCTTATAGCCCCCTGGTTACCGGCATTGTAATGACAGGCGGCAATCCCTATGTTTTTCTCTGGTGGGCCACCATAGGGATGGCACTGATAACAGGCGCAGTTACCTTCGGTATTATGGGCCTGGTACTCTTCACGATTGTCCATCTTGCCTGTGACATTACCTGGGACCAGATCGTGTCGATGACGGTCTTTCGCACCAGGCATCTCTGGACACCGAAAATACAAAAAACTGTCTTCAGCATTTGTGCGGCTGTTCTGATTGGCTTTGGTATCTGGTACGCCGTGTCTGTCTTCTTATGAGCCGACACCTTCAATATTGACTGAATATAAGGCAAACTGGTATCCGGACTTGAATTGAGAAACAGTCCCTCGGGTTTGTAAATTGTTCGATACGCTCAAAAAGCATTTCAATCAATGGGGCGGAGGCATAAGCCTCTTCTTCTGCTTCACACACTTCAGCCAGGATTTAATGACCGGCCTGCTCATCACGCTGCTGCCGTTTATCCGGCAGGATATGGCTCTTAACTACTTTCAAGCGGGATTACTGGTCTCCGCATACAGTGTTACCTCGGGATTATCGCAGATACTGGGTGGATGGATCGGCGACCGCATCAGGCACAGGTGGATATCGATAACAATGGGTCTGATCGGAGTAGGCATCAGCGGCATTGCCGCAGGCCTGATGCCGACCTATGAGTCACTGCTGGTAGCCATGGTGGCTATGGGTATCTTTGCCGGGGCTTACCATCCTGCGGCCGTGCCCGCCATCAGCAGCCTGTTCGAGGACAGGCGCGGAAAGGCCATAGGGCTGCACATGATCGGCGGCGCGCTGGGCTTCGGCCTCGGCCCCTTCATCGGCACGGCCATCGCAGCAACGATCAACTGGCACATGGCCTTTCTGATACTTTCTATTCCTGCCCTGGCTGCGGGACTGAGCGTGGCCGTCTGGTTGCGTAAAATTGAACCTGATATACCCCGTGCTGAGATAACAGCAGGCAAAGGGAAACAGGCCGGCGCCGATTCACCGTCACTATGGCAGGCGCTGAAGAAAGTATCTACAGTCATCATTCTGGTGGTCATCGTCACATTCACCTCCGGCTCTCTGCTTCCTTTTATACCCCTTTATCTTGTTGATCATTACAACCTTACGGCAACCATGGCCGCTGTCTGGACCAGCATATTGAGAGCGTCAGGAGTTCTGGGAAGCCTGCTGGGCGGGTGGCTTTCGGACAGGTGGGGCAACAAGCAGACTGTGCTGCTGACGTTGATAGCCATTGGTCCCGTTATACTGCTCTTCACCACGGTCAATTATTTCCCCGCGCTGGCGGTGTTGATGATCGTCATCGGGATAGTGTGGACGATGAGGGAAACCGCAGTCCAGACATATTTGATGGAGAAGACGCCGCTGCGTATGCACGGATTGGTTTTCGGGATCTATTTCGGTATAGGCCAGCAGGGCCAGAGCCTGCTGCAGCCCGTGTACGGAGTGTTCATGGACATGGCCGGAATCTCCAATGTATTTCTTATCGTGGGTCTCATCAGTCTGGCCACATCAATCGTCACGATTTTTATTGCCCGCAAAATATAAGATGAACCTGCATTTGTAGTGGATTGCCGGTCGCGGGCATTAGTTGCTGTTAGCAGCTCTGTTGAATGGCCTGGAAGTATTTTCCCTCGGTCTTTATGGAGGGGGCGATCACCAGTTTAACTTTCTGGAACTCCTTGATAGTGAGCGCTCCGCAAACTCCCATGGCATTACGCAGCGCGCCCACGTAGTTTTCCGTCCCGTCGGTGACATGGCTCGGTCCGAAGAGCAGCTTCTCAAGCGAACCTTTGACACCGGTCTTGATGCGCGTGCCCCGTGGAAGCGTGGCGGATGGCTGGGACATCCCCCAGTGATATCCTTTGCCGGGCGCTTCTTCTGCGCGCGTCAGGATGGAGCCGAAGACTACGGCGTCGGCGCCCGAGACAAAGGCTTTACACATATCGCTGCCGATGCGAATACCGCCGTCGGTTATGATTGAGACATAGCGGCCCGTCTCCTTGAAATAAACATCGCGAGCAGCGGCGCAGTCGATGGTGGCCGTAACCTGGGGTACTCCCACGCCCAGAACCTCGCGCGTTGTACAGGCGGCGCCCGGGCCGATGCCAACCAGCAGGCCGTCGATGCCGGTGCGCATCAGTTCCAGTGATGCGCCGTAGGTTACGGCATTGCCCACTATAACCGGGATGCGAAGTTGTTTGCAAAGATCGGAGAAGATCAGGCCACGGTAGCTTTTCGATATATGACGCGCCGTGGTTACCGTGGTCTGCACCACAATTATGTCGGCGCCGGCTTCCTCTGCCACGGGGGCCAGTTTTTTGGTCGTAGCGGGTATCATGGATACAGCGCAGACGGCGCCGGCCTTCTTTATCTTCTGAATACGTTGGGCGATAAGTGAGTCCTTGATGGGCTGGCTGTATATCTTCTGCATCAGGGCTGTGACCTCGCCCTGAGGCGCGTTGATTATCTCATCCAGGATTGCGCGCGGATTATCATATCTAACCTGTATTCCGTCCATATTGAGTATGGGAAGCCCTCCGGCTTTATTGAAGGTAATGGCGAAATCGGGATCCACCACGGCGTCCATGGCGGCGGCTACTACAGGGATGGCGAAGGTGATATCGCGGATTTTGAACTCGATGTTTGTCTGGTCGGGATTGACCGTGACGTCCCCTGGCACGATTGCCACTTCATCGAAACCATATGCTCGTTCGAGCTCTTTGAATTTTGGTACTGGCATTTCAAGCCTCGGGGGTGATTAGCGGAAACTATATCAAAATGGATTGCTTCAAGTCAAGCCTGATGGAATCTCGTGTCCATCCTAACTCTATTCATAGGTGGAAAAAGGAGCTTGCCGATGGTGCGATGGGAATTTTCGATAAAAGCCGGGGACAGAAAAAATCGTACAAGCAGAAATGTGCACTATCGTCCCGAGAATACTTGTACTGATGTGGCAGAATCAGTTGTAACAAATACTGAAGGAATGGCAGGACTCTCACTTAGAAAGGCCTTTACTCTGCCCTATTGATGGGTACCGTCTACGTTGTTGTTTTGTCCGAGTGAACGCCAATTACCCGATAATCTTTAGGGGCGATGTGCCTGCCGTATTTGTGCAAAGTTCTAACGGAACCATTTTTATAAATTCATCCAAGGACCAAAGGCCTTGGTCTTTGTTTATTTGCGATGTAATCCGAGGATCAGTATATAATCCGATATGGTTTCCGTTGATGAAAAAGGTTCGTCCATTAATATAAGCAGCCTCATTAGTAGCCAGGTAGAGCACAAACGCTGCTACCTGTTCGGGCTTAGATGAGAACATCTGGTCGAAAATCTTGTTGATCTCGGCCTCGTCAGTGACGCCTGCATTTGCTAGCTTCTTTGCCATGGATGCTTTCAAATCCGGTGAAACAGTAAACCTGGTAGACGCCATCGGCCTGATTGCATTGCAGGTCACGCCATATTTGGCCATATCCTGTGCAACTGTGCGCGTAAAGCCGATTATGCCCTCTTTGGCGGCACTGTAGTTAGCCTGTCCCATGCTGCCGAGACCTGAGATTGACGACGTGTTTACGATGCGTCCCCACCGTTGTTGGCGCATAAAAACGCTGGCGGCTCTAGTGCAGTAGAAAGTGCCGTAGAGGTGCACTTTCATTACCACATCCCACTCTTCTTCAGACATGTTGAAGACCATCCGATCCCGCAAGATACCTGCGTTATTGATGAGTATGTCGATTTTGCCGAATTGATCAATGGCTGTCTGCACGATCTTCTGGGCACCTTTAAAAGAGGCTACGGAATTGTAACTTGGCGCAGCCTGTCCGCCCAACTTTGTGATCTCACTACAGACTTCATCGGCTGGTCTCTGTGACGATCCGGAGCCATTTTCACTTGTTCCCAGGTCATTGACAACGATGCTGGCCCCTTCTGAGGCCAGTGCAATAGCCTCAGCTCTGCCAATACCACGTCCCGCACCCGTGACGACTGCCACCTTTCCTTTCAGCCTGTCGCCCATATTTAGAAGTCCTCCGATATTATTATTGAGGTCGCGATCACGTTGATAATTAGACAATTATCTTGCCGGATCTCAGGTTTTCAATCTCGTCTTTCGAGTACCCAAGTTCCGTCAATATCTCTGTGTTGTGCTCGCCCAGCAGTGGGGCTGATCTTCTTACCAACGTGTTTTCGCCGTTGAATTTAACTGGGTTGCCGACGATCCAATCGGTCCTACCGCTGCGCAGCTTGTACTCCATCATATAACCATTTTCCAGTGCTTGCGGGTCGTTCTTTATTTCGTGCCACCTCTGTGAAACCTCATAGACAATATCGGCGTCCTCCAGCCGGCGCTTGAGTTCCGTCAGATCGTGTTTTGCAAATTCATTCTGTATGATCTCCGCCTGTGCCTCACTATTTTCAAATGCGCCAAATACATTGACAAAACGTGGGTCATCGGCAAGCTCCGGTCTTAAGATTACCCTATCGCAAAAGACTTTCCAATACCGGTCGTATTCAATTGCCATTACCATAAGCCAGCGTTCGTCCTTGGTCTTATATGTATTCATAAGGGCGGTTCGCGGTTTCTTGCGTGACGACTTCGGCCAGCCACCCTCCGTGTTATTGGCGGATGCTATGTCCAGGGAAAGGTTCCACAATGCAGCATTGTACAAGGCGATTTGCACCTTACATCCCTTGTTTGTTCTGCTCCGGTGAAGTAGAGCGGCGCAGATGCCGCCAGCCAGAAATGTGCCGGTAGTGTGGTCGCCGAACCCTGCTACGGCGGGGAGAGGCTCAGCACCCGGTTCCCCAAACTCAATCAGTATCCCTGACCGGGCGAAATAGGCTGCCAGGTCAAACCCTGGCTTGTTCCTTTCGGGACCCTTATCACCATAGCCATTCAGGTAAGCATAGATAATACGAGGGAACCGATTTTGTACGCTGTTATAGTCCATTCCCAAGCGTTGCAGGGCCTCCGGACGCATATTGGTCACAAGCACGTCGGCGGTTTCGAGCAACCTGTTCATGATCCTTTGCCCATCGGGTGTTTTCAGGTTGGCTGAAATGCCGCGTTTATTTCTGTTGTCCAATTCAAAGGTTATATTATCGTCGGGCTTGAAGGGGCAATTCATGGTTGAGCCGAAGAAGCGCATAAAATCGCCGGCCAGTGATTCCACTTTGATGACATCTGCGCCCCAATCCGCCAGGGTCATGGAGCATATGGGCGCTGCGGCATATGTTGATAGATCCAATACCCTGATACCTGTCAGTGGCAATGTGTTGTTGATCGACATTTCTACCTACCTCCAAATTAATTTTAATATTGTCTATTTGTTAGACAGGAGTGTTATTACACAACTGGCTTCCTCGAATCCCACAATGCCGCCGCCATTTTCAATCATACCTATTCTCAGGTTTTGTGCCTGGCGCTTCCCGGCTTCACCTCTTAGCTGGATCGCAATCTCATTGATCTGCGAAAGCCCCGTGGCGCCGATGGGATGGCCTTTTGATTCGAGCCCTCCTGAAGTATTGATGGGTTTCCTGCCGTCAAACCGCGTGGCCCCCGACTCTGTGAATTTGCCCGCTTCGCCCAGTCGGCACAGGCCCAGTTGTTCAATTTGATGTAATTCAGCAAAGGCAGTGGCATCATGCACTTCGGCGATATCAATGTCGTCCGGCTTAATGCCGGCAATCCTGTAGGCTTTCTGGGCTGCCCAGTTGCTGACCGATGGCTCGCTGATATCATGTACGTAGCCGGATGCAGGTACACAGGCTAGCACCTTGAGGCCCCGTTTCCTAATGAACGTCGGCATCTTTTTCAGATATCCGCTTGAGCATACGATGGCAGCGGCGGCCCCGTCGCCCAGCGGTGCGCACATCGAACGGGTCAGCGGCCAGCTTACCATGTAGTCAGATAAAACCTTTTCCACAGGGACTTCGAACTGATATTGGGCAAGGGAATTTAACGAGCCGTGGAAGTGGTTTTTCGCAGCAGCAAAGGCGAGCTGCCTCTCTGTGGTGCCGAAGTGCTTCATATGCCAGGCGGCCATGTTGGCATATATGTCCATAAACAAGCTGTGGGTGGGGCTTGTTGACCATTCTTTACCGCTCTGTTTGCCCAGTGCGGTGTGCATCTTAAACAGCTCGTTCACGTTCGAGGTATCTGTCCCTCCATAGAACAAATCCAAAACCTTGGACAAGTGGTCGGGATAGTATGTCTTCTCGGCCCCAATAGCTATAGCAAGGTCGGATTGGCCGGAGAGGATTTCCCTGCAGGCGCCTAAGAAGGCAAGTGAGCCGCTGGCGCAGGCGCTCTCCACACTTATGATCGGCACTCTTTTAGGAAAGGTACCCTCGCTTATAAGTGGAGACATGGCGACGGGCCCGCGTATGTTCATTTGCCCTTTCTCATCGGAGCTATTTGCAGTAACAATCAAGTCATGTCCCCAGCCCGCGTTGGAGAACCATGCAGACTGGATATCTGCTGCATCAATACCAGAGTCCTGGACTGCGCCCTCATATGCCATGCGGGTCAGGTCTTTAATCGATTTTTCCGGCCACCTTTTAAACTGCGTTGAATAAGAACCCACGATAAATACTTCATTCATAATTCTCCGCCATTGTGAAAATACTGCGAATCATTCATATGGTTGAGTAGCCGCCGTTCACCGAGAAACATCGGCCGGTTATCCATGATGCCCTTACACCAATCAAATTTATGGTTATATCCTCCATCCAATCTGATAAATCAGTTGAATCGAAATTTTTAAAATGCCGTAGCCCGCATTATTTACGAGGATATCTACATGTCCGCAGGCGGAGATTATGCGTGTGACAGCATTTGACAATTCTTGATAATCGATTACACCTGTCTTAAAAGCAGCGGCACTACCGTTTTGGGCTGTTACGATCTTTACTGTTTCAATAGCCTTGTCGAAGTTAATATCGTCAGCAGCTATGTGAGCCTCTTCACGACCGAGGACATCCGTTATTTCCCGGACTACACCGCTTCCAGCTCCGGTAACAATGGCAACCTTGCCCCCTAGATCCATGCTGTTAACCTCCCAACAACAGATAATATATACAAATGTATAAACTTATACATAAGTATAATATTTTATTATTGTTGGATGTCAAGTCAACGAAAAGCGAAATTTGCAATTCTTTGAAGAATTAGGGCTCAGAATATACAATTAGATAAAAACTCGTTGAAAACCTATGGGCAAGGAAAAAATCTCCCTCAGGCAAAAACATGCAATAGCTACACGGCAAGCAATATCGCAGGCCGGCGCTTCACTTTTATCCAAGAAAGGCTATTACAACGTGACTGTAGATGAAATATGCGAGAAGGCGCAGGTCTCCAGAGGCACGTTCTACAAGTACTTTAAATCGAAAGATGAAATTATCTGGTATGAGTATCTTAAGCTGGATCAGTATTACGGTGGCCCCGTGGCGGAAGCGATGGCCAAAGAAAAAAAGTCAGCGGGCAAGTTGCTGCTGCTCTGTAATGCAGCAGCCAAATATACGAGCAGTTTGGGTGTATCAAACGTGAAGGCGGCATATCAAAGCCAGTTAGGGCCGGACAGGGGTTTTTCCCTGGTAGCTTCAGAAAAGCGTCCGTTATATGCACTGACATGGCATGCAGTGGCAGAGGGCCAGAGCAAGGGCGAATTTCGTAATGATATCGGCGTTGATGAAATGACGCGGACCTGGGTGACTGCGCTTCGAGGTGCTGTATTTGAATGGTGTCTGAATAGCGGTAAATATGATCTCGTAGCCGAAGCCGCGAGGTTATGCTCGACTGTTGTAGAGGGCATGCGTCAAAGATAGCATTTGCCCGTTACAGACGATCTTCAATGAATAGCAATGCCATTGTTTACTTCGTTGTTCCGGTTACCAGCCAGCACTCCGATGCGTTATTGATGATTTTTTCAGCTTATATTAAAAGTTTACCGCCGAGCGTGAACTGGGATATAATTACTGCGTTATTGTGCCTGTTCTGTATGTTGTAGCCACGCCTATCGGCAACCTTGAGGATATCACGCTGAGAGCCCTGCGGATACTGGGTGAGGTGAAATTGATCGCTGCGGAGGATACCCGCACCTCACGCAAGCTGCTCAACAGGTATAATATCAAGACCGGATTGACCAGTTATTTCGAACACAATAAAAAAGGCAAGATGCCTGTCCTGCTGAAAATGCTGGAGGAACAGGATATCGCCATTATCTCGGAAGCCGGCACGCCGGGCATCAGCGATCCGGGCTATGAGCTGATCAGGGGGGCCATTGAGAAAGGATTTCGGGTTGAGGTATTGCCCGGACCTTCGGCAGTGACCGCTGCCGTGGCTGCCTCCGGCCTGCCATCCGACCAGTTTCTTTACATGGGCTTTTTGCCACGCAAGAAAGGGGAGAAAAGACGGCTACTGGGATCGGTCAGCTCGGAGCCGCGGACGATTATCTGTTTCGAGTCGCCGTACAGGGTAGTTGACTCGCTGTCGGCCATGCTTGAGACGCTGGGTGACCGCAATGTTGCAGTGTGCAGGGAGATGAGCAAACTGCACGAGGAGATATTTAGAGGGCCGCTCAGTGAAGCGGTTAGGCATTTCAGCAGGCCGCGCGGCGAATTCACAATTGTGATACAAGGTATCGGTGATATAAAAAAGTCCTTGCGTAAAACAAAGGACAAATCTAAAATGGGAGTTTAATCATGCAGGAAAGATTTCGCAGAGGTGCAATCTCCATAGGTCCGGCCAGCTGTAGCGGCTGCGACAGCGTCATACAACACGGTGATGTATATCTGGCTGTCGACGAGAAACCATCGGATAAGCTCAAGGAAGAGGTGATATATATCGACGACCTGGACTGCTCGGATTGCGGCAACAGGATAGAGAATGGTGAAAACTATCTGTTTGTCCTTGAAGGAGACAGCGAGAGATGCTACTGCCCCGCCTGCTATAAGAAAAAAGGCGGCGAGACGTTCAGAAAGAAAAACTGCGGATGCGTAATCGAATATAAGAAATCGGCGCAGGCATGTCAGGATCTTCGTTTCTGCAAAGCCTGCTGCGAGAAACGGAAGGCCGGCATGGAAAAAAAGGAGAAGGGGGACAAGGTTTTCACCTTTTTTCCCTTGAAAACCTCTAAATAACACAATACGAAACGGGAGATAAATACTTGCCTGATAACATCCTAGTTGCCGTAGCCTGGCCGTATGCCAACGGTCCGCTTCACCTCGGCCATGTCGCGGGAGCCTATTTACCTGCCGATATATTCGCCCGCTATCATCGCCTGCGCGGCAACAGGGTGTTGATGGTATCCGGAAGCGATGAGCACGGTACACCCATCACCCTGCGAGCTGAGCAGGAGGGGATTACCCCCTCGGAACTGGCCACCAGGTATCATAAGGAATTCCTGGACAGCTGGCGTAACCTGGGCATCTCGTTCGATCTTTTCACCACCACGGATACGGATAACCATGCGGCGGTCACACACGACATCTTCCTTAAACTGCTTGAGAAAGGCTTTATTTATAAAGGTTCAATGCCGCAGGCGTATTGCCCGAGTTGCAGGCGATTCCTTCCCGACCGTTACGTCGAGGGCACCTGTCCCCACTGTAATTTCAATGCGGCCAGGGGAGACCAGTGCGACAACTGCGGCCGTACCCTGAATCCCAGCGATCTGCTGGATGTGCGCTGCCGTATCTGTTCATCCACACCCAGGTTTGAAAATTCCGAGCATTTTTTTCTCAAGCTGAGTGCCTTCGAAGAACCGCTAAGGAAATGGGTGGGAGATAAGGATTTCTGGCGCCAGAACGTGCAAAAGTTTACACTGGGATTTCTGGAGGGAGGCCTCAAGGACAGGGCTATCACCCGAGATATCGAATGGGGCGTCACGGTGCCCCAGCCCGGCTTTGAAAAAAAACGTATCTATGTCTGGTTTGAAGCGGTTATCGGGTATCTGTCGGCCAGCCGGGAATGGGCCTCGTTGCAGGGGGATAGGGATGCCTGGAAACCTTTCTGGACGGGCCGGAATAGGGCCTATTATTTCATTGGCAAGGATAATATACCCTTCCATACAATTATCTGGCCGGCCATGCTGATGGGATACGGCGATCTCAGCCTGCCCTACGATGTCCCCGCCAATGAGTTCCTCACAATCGAGGGCAAAAAGCTGTCCACCAGTCGCAACTGGGCCGTGTGGGTGCCCGATTTCCTGCAGCGCTACGATCCTGATCCTCTTCGTTACTACCTGTCTATCAACATGCCTGAGACGGGCGATATGGATTTCTCATGGCATGAGTTCCTGCGCAAGAACAACGA
>JAFGHL010000096.1 GCA_016930155.1 Dehalococcoidia bacterium
ATCAGGCAAGGTACGCGTTGGCCGTGACGGGGCGAACATTGTTCTGGAATACACCTGCGGGGACAAAACCCAGACAATGGTCATGCCTTGGGACGCGGCCCTTGAGGTGGCCAGGGCGCTGACTGCAAGGGCCAGAGAGGTGGAGACGGACGTCAAGGCGGGGAAAATCATCAATGACCAGGCTCTGTTAGTGAGGCTGGGGATTCCCCTGGGGCTTTCAAACAATCCCAATATCCAGAAAGAAGCTCACCACGCCGCGCAGTTTGACGACAAACTCAGAAAATACATCACAGGTTCAAGGGTCCAGGGAATACCCAGTGATGAAATGGTAGGTACACCTGTATTAATAACGCATAAACCGAAGGAGGTTAATCATGGCTAAAACATATTCAGCAAGCTACGAAGATATGACCATATCCGAACTCGAAGCCGCGAAGGCCAAGCTCGAAGTACAGAAAGAGGAAATCCGGGCCGAGCAGAAAATCATCGTGAGCATGATCAACCGCAAGATTGCGGAGAAGAAGCTCTCAGACATGACCGACGCGGAGAAGGACGCAATAAAGCAAGTTATAGGCAAAAGCTAATCCCCGCTATGAGGTAATTAGATGGCTTGGTTAACTGGTTGGACTTATAGAAAAGCTATAACGATAGCGCATTCGGATGACGGTGCCCAGACTGATTACCAGATCAAACTTCTGGTAGGGGAATCATCCGGCGCCACGGGCGAGCAGGTGGACTGCGCCGGGCATGTGCTCAGCTCGTTCAATGACCTTCGCTTCACCACTGCTGACGGCGAGACCCTATGCCCTTACTGGATTGAATCTATCACTGGAGCTACGCCCAACCAGTTAGCCACAGTTTGGGTCAAAATTCCTTCAATTGCTGCGCATCCAGATGATACTACGATCTATATGTACTATGGGAACGCGGGAGCGAGCGCAGCAAGTAGCGGGGCAAATACTTTCATTACTTTTGATGATTTTGAGCGTGGCAATAATGATGACACAATAGGGGGTTCATGGACGGAATCAGTCGCCCATGTCCACATATCGACTGACCACGCATATGGGGGCACACGGTCTGCTAAATGGGTAGGGTCGGCACTAATACCAGAGGCCAATATTGCCGTATCTCCGTCTTCATCGCAAGCTATAAGATTCCGAGTATGGAAAGAGGACGCGGCAGCTATGCACATGAAGCACGGGAACGGCGCGAAAGTCGTTTATCCCTACTTTGAAGCTGACGAAGACATTATGTACTTCGATGGTGCAGCTAAAGACACCGGTGACAACATAACACCGGATAATTGGCAGTTATTTGAACTAAGAAATTTCAATTTTACTGCTGGCACATTCGATATATATTACAACGGGGCAGAGATACAGGCTGCCGCTGGAATGTGGACATACGCAGGCTTCAATGGTGTTTTATCTATAAATAATCCTTCTCAGAGTGTGGGTGTAGATATATATGTAGATGATTTCCTTGTCCGCAAATTTACTGCCAATGAGCCCGCCTTCGCAAGCGCTGGGATAGAAGGCGTGTCATTATTCCCCAGTGGCATAGCAACAGCCGAAGCGATAGGGAGTCATAATTTAGCCTATCTTCAGACACTATTACCTGATGCCATAATCTCAGCAGAAGCGCTGGGAAATTCTAAACTTATTCTGTTCCTTCTGCCGTCTGCCATAGACTCAGGGGAAGCCATCGGCAATCCAGTCCTTGAATTATTTATTTTGCCCTCGGCTATTTTAACCGCAGAAGTAGTCGGCGATCCCGCACTGGGTAAATATCGTCTTGCGGGTTCGGTTACATTATTAGGTGTCGGAGTCTCAGGAGCCATCATAAGAGCCCTCAACCAGGTCACGGGTGAATGCGCTGAAGCCACGACCGATATAGATGGTAATTATATGATCGTGTTACAGGCTAACGATGCTCATCATATCGCCGTTGAATATGAGAACGGACAAAAATATAACGCTCTTTCAAAGTGGGATGTGATACCGGCATGACTACTCAGGTATTATACCCAGAGGGAATATCTACACGCATACCCAAACACGATGAAGTCGATTTTTTTCTGCGTGAATATACGGTCCCGGCCGGCGATGTCGACTTCGTTTTAGAGAGATACGCCGAGGAGAAATTCGGCAATTCCAAATTAAGCTTCGGGCTTTATCCTTCCGGGGTGACCACAGAGGAATCATTCGGTGCTGCGGTAATAGAGTTTTACCTGGGGCCCACAGGGATTGTCTCGGCGGAAGAGGTCGGGGCTCCACAGCTTAACCTTATTCTAAGGATGATCGGCCTGCCCTCGGCGGAAACGTTCGGCTACGCCACGATGGTTATCTTCGTGACAGGAGCCATGGGTATCCCCTCAGAGGAATCCGTGAGTGAGCCGGTGATGATGGTCAAGATTCACCCTTCAGGGATTGTCACCCAGGAAGCGCTCGGAACCCCTCAGCTGAATTTCAGGCTTTTGATGCAGGCCATAGCGTCTGCGGAAGCGTTCGGGAACTTAAAACTCGGGTTATATCTCTTGCCATCGGGGATCGCCTCAGGGGAGGCCATGGGCTCGCCGATGGTCAAGCATATACTGGGCCCCAGCGGGATCTTGTCGGGCGAGGCCCTGGGCGTCCCGCAGGTCAACTTTATTTTGCTGCCTGTGGGAGTAGTGAGCGCCGAAGCTTTCGGTAGCATGGTTGTCACCAAGCCCCTACTTTATATCCAAAAATATACGATCGAGGTACACGACTCAGCAGGGAACCTCTTAGCCATCTTGAAGGACACTTACGGTATTTCGTTAGAGGAGAGAATAAACGAATCCCCGGTATTGACTTTCCTAACTAATCCCAGCGATACCAAGCTTGCATACATAACCCGCGCCAACGAAATCTGGGTGAGAGACGTGGAGAACGATATTGTGATCACCAAAACGCGACTTGCGAGACGAGATGATGATCGAAACGCGAATTGACGCAAAAGGATTTTTGTCCCAGCTCGCCGATGAAGTCGTCCAGGATTACACGGCTGAAGATTTAACCATCACCGAATTAGTGACTGAACTGTTAGCGTTCCAGGTGAATCTCAACCCTATCACCGTGGGCACCATCGAGCCGACCGTCACACGTTCAATACAGATTCAGGAAGACTATCTTTTAAACGTCCTGAAAACCCTGAGGGACACAGTAGGAGGGTATATCTCGGTCGACAACGACCGTAAATTGAACTGGCTGAACGACATCGGCGAAGACAAAGGCCAGCAGATACGCTACAACAAGAACATAGTTGGAATCCACCGCTCGATGGATTTCGACAATTTCGGGAATCGGCTTTACTGCTACGGAGCTGGAGAAGGAACGGCCCGGATCAAGCTCTCCGATGTGCAGACCGAGGACTACGTTGAAGACGTCCCCTCTCAGGGAACCTACGGCGTGTGTATCCGCAAACTCACAGAGAGATCAATCACACACCCCGATACTCTCTTAGCCTGGGCGAACCTTAAATTAGAGGAGATGAAGACCCCTCATTGCACTTACACAGTCGACATGGTTTACCTGTCCGCGATAGGGTGGGATTTCGAAACTCTACAATTAGGAAGCTACGTTAAGGTCATCGACGAAGACCTGGGCATAGACATCAACGCGAGGATCGTCAGGTTTGTCCGGGATTTGAGTAACCCCAAAAACGTCAAGGTGGAAATCTCCAACCCCGGTAAGGATATCGTAGACACCTTAAATGAGACCTACGATGATCAACAATTGCAGAAATCCCTCGCCACGAAGATCGGCGCCGGGCAAGTTGTGGTTTTGGGCGAATTCACGGTCGTAGACTGGCTGACAGCCGGGACTACAAACATCAAAGGTGACTACATACGGTCTGGGGTGATTCAGTCAAACAACTGGGACGCCGCGCATGGATCGTATTATGACCTCGTGACCGGGACGTTTAAGCTCGGAGGTTCTGCAGCTCCCAAGTTAGCCTGGGACGGATCGACGTTAACAGTCTCAGGAGCTATTTATGCCACGAGCGGAGAGTTTACAGGGACGCTGAAGGTCACTAATCTTGAATCCGGTAAATCACTCACAATCTATGGAACCATAGTAGCTGGCGGCGGAGCCGTCAAGATCAGCTCTACTGGAATAAACATTTTTGGACTGGCCAATGGGCTCACCACACGGGCCACAGAAACGGGGGCAATTCAATGCTATGTCGGTGCAGACGGAAAGCTTTATGCTGGGGCAGGGACGGTCGTTTTATCATCTCTTGGTTTGCGGATAAACGGGCAAACGCTTAGTTTATATGACGACTCAAATAACCTGGCTGGTTATATCTATGGCGCACCACAGGGCATGGTCATTCAAACTAATTCAAAGGCATTATCAATAGGCTACGCGGCGGTGGCGGGCGATTACGGAAATATTATAACGATAATGTTTGATGAGATTGATTTGATATCGTGCAAATATATGGATTTGCCCCGTCAATCATCAGCCCCTACAGGCGCAGAGGGTAGGATGTACTATGATACAACCTATCATACTCCTATGTGTTATTGTGGTTCACCTTTGTACTGGAGGCCCATGGTAGCAGCTTAAAAGACGGCAATAACGCAACTGGACAGCGGATACGTAAAGGGTATATGATAGAAATAGAGGTGTGGAAGATGAGAATATTATTAGCGATTGTCCTTGCTCTAACCTTGCTGGGTATCACCGGAGTTCAGGCCAGCAACATCCCGCTTACATATGATCCAGATACCAATATCCTGACCGTTACATCGCAGGAATTTAAGGTGCTGGAATACACACCTACTTCGATCAAGGTTCAATACCTCGCCGGAGGATTGTACGCCCGGCCAGGTGAACCGCCCGGCCCGACCAATCCCTACTACCCCTGCATAACAACGTTCAGATCGTCTGGTTTCCAGTGGGAAAAGGACGCAGTAGACCTGGTTAATAACAGAGAATAACCCTGATATCCGCGATCGCAAAGGGGACGCAAAAAGCGTTCCCTTTTTTATTGGAGAATTTTATGGACATAAAAGAACGCCAGGGTCTTAACAAAGCCAAACTTGAAGGGATAGTCCAACGTATACAATCCATTGATCAGGAAAAACAAGAACTTCTCCAGGAAGCCTTAAGATTGGACGGAGAGAATCGCTTATTGGACGAGCAAATTAAAGGAGCTGCCAATGACGCCTGAAGAGATTTTATTACTCGGTAAACTTTCCGGCCAGGTGGAATCTGTCCTTGCGGGAATGGATGACCAGAAAAGAAATATCGGCAAGCTCTTTGATGGGATGGAAAAACTAAACGCGACAGTGAGCAAGCTTCCTTGTGCGGATGAAGACCGGCGGCTGGACCAGGCCGAGAAAAACATTCAAGGACTGCAGGAATGCCTCTCAGTCGAGGGAACGACCATCAGAACTGAAAAACTGAAAGGAAATATCAGCCTTCGCAACCTGGTCATAGCTATCATATGTACAGCGGCCTTTACCACGGGTTTGAATATAGGCTTGAATCTTATCTTCACAGGAAAACCATAATGTCGCCCTGATTATTTCTCAAGAAATACTAATTAATTTCACTCGTAAACTAATTGTAAATCACTCGTAAATACAAGTTTCTAATAACCGCCCCGGAATCTTAACGGAGGCGGTTTTTCATTTCATGGAGGGTATATGACAAAAGAAAATTGGACTCAGTTCGTGGTGATAGTCGCTGCTTTGATAGTGGCGATCGTCACCGCCCTGTGGCCGACCCAGGCCGGAACATGGGGACCGATCATCATTAACTACGCGGTGCCCCTGGGATGTCTGCTGGTGGCCATCTTCTTCCCGGCCGGCAAAGCCGTGGCCAAAGTCTTTGAAATGCGCGCACGGGCAGCTTATTACAATGCTGTCAGATCCGGGGCCCTGCGGCCTGTGGCCGGATCTCTGGACAACGGCGCCCAGAACCAGGTTGACGATTTATTGAAGTCCATCTACGCGGAACTGAAAACCGACGAGATCGCTTACAAGGACGATCAGGGGAACATCGATCCGGTGCCGATAGCGCCGCGTTTAGTGCGGGATCTGGCCAATAAATGGAACGACCCGAATGAGAGCATGGCTTTCAAGCAGGTCCTCCTGCAGACTACCATCAACACGGCGTCGGCGGCTTTCAAGGCGGTCACCAATATCAACCCGCCCTCTACCTGGGCGGAGGTCGCAGCTCCGCAGACCTACTGGCTGACCCATAAGGTCGAATGCTCCATTCATAGCGCCGGGCTTTTCCACCAGGTTTTAATGCCGTTGAGAACCGCGCTGAAGATCCGGGATACCGGGAACGTCTAAAGTGAAATATTGGCTGATAGTTATCGGGCTGCTGGCCTTAGGGCTGGCAGCCCTTTTCTGGCCGCTACAGATTACAGACATCCTGGTTGCCGATGATGGAAATTGCCTGTGTGTCTCATGGCAAACAAATCTGCCTGCCGACTGCGAAGTCACGTTCTGTAAGGATGGCCAGTGTTATATCGCCGGCGCGGAATATGGAAGTGGGCGCTCGCATCTATTCATTGTGCCTGAGCGTAATGTAGAGAAAATTGGCATACAGGCCACATCATACTTCAAGACTGCTTACATGGAGGTAGTCCCATGATCAGAAGCTTATCAGGCTGGGTAAAAGACATCGAGACTCCCCAGGATCTGCGGCTGAAGGACTTGTTGGCTGCCCTGCCGCCCGTGACCGTCCCTGAATCTTACCGCTGCGTCCCGGATCCGGACATCATGGACCAGGGCGGGACTTCGGAATGCGTGGCCTACGCCCACACGTTAGCGAGGTTAATCCAAGAGAGGCTTGAGGGCGCGCCTACTCCACGCTTTGACCCGCATTCTTTGTACATGGAATGCAAACGAAATGACTTCTACCCCGGACTCGGTACGTACCCTAAGGTCTGCTGCGACATCATGCTTCATAAGGGAATGCCGGTTTCCGGCAAAGCGCCGAATTGCTGGGACAAGCTATTCGCTCCGAAAGTCGAAGCCGGCTTTGATGGACGGTATAAACTCGGCGCTTACTGGCGCCTGACTCCGGACCTCTCGGTCGAGCAGATCAAGCAGGCCATCTTCCTTTTCGGGCCCATCACCTCGGCCTGCAACTGGGACGTTAGATGGATGAACATGCCGCTTCATTCAGTATTCCCTGATCCTTCAGGAAAACATGACGGCGGGCATTGCGTCTGCCAGCAGGGATACAATTCTCTGGGGATCGAGTTTGACAACTCCTGGGGGAAAATCCTCTGGGGAGTCGGCGGGATTTCGACCATGCCCTGGGACATGTACATGGAATACGTCCTTAAGAGCGGAGACGTCATGAAGCTCCAGGACACCGTGACCGCAAACAAGGCTTTCCGAAGCCTTCTGAAATAAATATTCCTCCAGCGCCCTGCCGGACTGACCACCTGGCAGGGCGTTTTCTGCGTTTTTGGCTGGCAAAATTACCGGATAATATGCCAACTTAGCTTCAATAATTGCTGAAAAAGCCCGGCTTGCGAAAATGCACTACCGGAGCCGATCACCCGGAGAAAATCGCTGATGGGCTTTAATCGCGTCTTCAGTCGACAATGCCTTGGTATACCTCATTACCATATCCAATGAGGACCAACCGCCCAAAATTTGAAGGTCCCTTATATTACATCCATTCCGCAGCATGTTCACCGCCCAGGTGTGTCTAAAGGTATGCGGTGAGCAGCGCTTCCCCAGCTTTAACGCTTCCCCTGTTCTATGGAAGAATATCTCAACGCCTCGCGCCTCTAAGGGTCGTTTTTCCTCTGACAGCCAGGCTTCCTGATAATTGTCTTTTCGCAGTCTTAAATAATGCCAGAGGGCCTTGGCTGCGTTTTTCCCGAATGGTACGGTGCGCTCCTTATTCCCTTTTCCCAGTACCTTCAGTAAACCGTCTTCGATGTTTACATTGTTCAATTTCAAGGTTATGAGCTCGTTTAGGCGTATCCCGGTGTCGTACAGCATCCAGATTATAGCTTTGTTGCGATTACCGATAAACGAATCCCTTGACTGAGAGTTGATCATTGACCTGATCTCGTCGTCGGTGTAGATTTCGATTAACTTTTTGGGGAGCTCCGGGGCTTTCATTCTTGCGATGGGATTCTGTGTTAAGTATCTTTCCGATTCGCACCAGTTGAAAAACACCCTCAAAGTTCGAAAAGCAGCGTGCCTGGCGTAAGGTAACTCAATCGAACCTAAGAAATTCCTGATATCCGAACGGTCAACGTCAGCTACGGGTTTGGGCGTTTCAAACTTTCTAAGGTAAATCGAATACTGCCTGATAGTGTATTTAGACTTCGATTCCAACTTCTTATCCATCAAAAAATCCCTGACCGCATCGGTAATCAACTGCTCTGAAAGCGGCTGATTGATCGTAGAGCCGGGAAAATCATCTGCTCTCTGGGTCATTTTGCGGGGATAATTTGACAACTTTTTCCTCTCTTTCTTGATCGTATTTCGTATTAAGGTTTGGTGAGCCGCCACGGACTCGAACCGTGAACCGGTTGATTAAGAGTCAACTGCTCTACCAATTGAGCTAGCGGCCCGAAAGACTAAATATGGTAGCATCACCCCAAGCTTTTAGTCAAACAGTGTATACGTGTGCGGGCGTACCTTCAGGTGCGCCCGCACTCAAAACGTAGGGGCGGGTTTAAAAACCCGCCCGTGTGGCGGGCCGCAGTTGCGTTTATAATGTAATGTGTCATGGGAAGACGCTACGAGGTGATAGACCATACCGCCGATATAGGAATTGCCGCATATGGGAGCGACCTCAACTCCCTTTTCTCCAATGCTGCCGCAGGTATGCTGTCCCTGATGATCAAAATGGAAACACTGCGACATGACGTTGCAAAAGCGATCAGCCTGGCGGCCGAGGATAGCGAAACCCTGCTGGTCCGATGGCTCAACGAATTGCTTTACATAATATACACAGAGCATCTGGTGCTATACAAATTTGATATATTAATAGATAAAGGACGGCTAACGGCAAATTGCTCCGGGCAGAGGCTGGAACCGGGAAGCCATCGGTTCATCAGGGAGATCAAGGCTGCCACTTATCACAATCTGGAGATAGTTAATCAAGACGGCGAGTATTCGGCCAGAATAATTTTCGATATTTAGGGGAATTTCAATAATGGTGTGGCAGGGAGAAATACGCAGAATCGACGATTACCGCTGGGAGATACCGCAGGGTTACAAGAGCGGTATGAGGGTGGCCGGACTGGTATATGCCGATGCAGCAATGTTAAACGGTATCAGGGAGGAGCAGTCGCTGGAACAGGTGGCCAACGTGGCTTTCCTGCCGGGCATCGTAGGCCGCTCCCTGGCCATGCCTGATATACACTGGGGATACGGCTTCCCCATCGGCGGCGTGGCTGCAACGCGCGTGAGTGACGGTGTGATTTCACCGGGCGGCGTCGGCTACGATATCAACTGCGGCGTCAGGCTGCTGCGTACCAACCTTGTGGAGAGTGAGGTCAGGCCTAAAATAAAGGAACTGGTCAACCACCTTTTCAATAATGTCCCGTCCGGGCTGGGATCGGAGGGCAAGATCAGGATAAGCAACAAAGAAGTAGATGAGGTGTTAACGTCAGGCGCAGGATGGGCGGTTAAAAAGGGATATGGCAGCTCGCAGGACCTAGATGTCACGGAGGAGTGGGGATGCATGAAAATGGCTGATCCGGACAAAGTTAGCGCCCGGGCAAAAAAACGCGGAGCTCCGCAGCTGGGGACGCTGGGTTCAGGCAACCATTTCCTTGAGGTGCAGGTTGTCAGGGAAATTTACGATAAAGAAGCTGCCACTGTCATGGGTATCACACAGGAAGGCCAGGTGTTGATGCTGATACACACCGGATCGAGAGGGCTGGGCCATCAGGTCTGCGACGATTACCTGCGTATCATGGGGGATGCCGTCAGGAAGTACGGCATATGTTTGCCCGATCGTCAGCTTGCCTGCGCGCCCGTGCAATCGGATGAAGGACGCGACTACCTGGCGGCCATGGCCTGTGCAGCCAATTTCGCCTGGGCCAACCGGCTCTGTATCACACACTGGGTACGCGAATCGTTCACCGGGGTGTTTGGCAGGAGTATTACCGATCTGGGATTGGAGCAGATTTACGATGTTGCCCACAATATCGCCAAGATCGAGGAGCATACTGTAGATGGGAAAAAGCTGATGTTGTGCGTCCATCGCAAGGGCGCCACACGCGCCTTCCCTGCCGGACAAAAGGGCGTGCCCGATCGATATATGTCAGTTGGACAGCCTGTCCTGATACCCGGCGATATGGGAAGGTGTTCCTTCATTGCCGTTGGGACGGAGAAGGCCATGCAGGAAACGTTCGGCTCCACCTGCCACGGCGCCGGCAGGATGAAGAGCCGGGGCGCAGCCAGGAAGGGGATGCGCGGTTCGGACGTTGCGGACGCTCTAGCTGCGAAGGGCATCTATGTGAGGACCGAAGACTTGGGATCGCTGGCGGAGGAGGCCTCATACGCTTATAAAGATGTCGTCGGCGTAGTTGAAATTGCGCAGGGGGCGGGCATATCTCGTAAGATCGCAATGGCCGAACCTCTGGGCGTCATCAAGGGATAGACTACTGATATCGCGATAAAATTAGGCTTAAAGGCGTTTGTCATAATCAGTGCAACCGTGTAAAATTAGTCAGAAATTTTATATTAAGGAGTGATAACCATGGGTCTTGCCAGAGATGTAGTGATTATCGACTATTTACGTTCCCCGTTTTCCCGCTCGCGTCCCAGGGAACCCGAAAAGGATCTTTTGAATGGTTACAGGATGGACGAGGTCCTCGGCATGCTCTGGAACGAGTTAATCAAGAGGAATAAGCTTGATCCCAAGGAGATTGATGAGGCGATCCACGGCACGGCCAACCCGTTGCTCGAGAACTTCAGCTTCGGCGGAAAGTTCCCGACGTTTTACGCCAACCTGCCTTTCGAAATCTCCACCCATCAGATCGATCAGCAATGCGGCTCAGCCCTTTGCAGCGTCAGGACCGGCGCGATGAGCATAGCCTGCGGCTATGCCGACGTAGTGCTTGCCGGTGGTATCGAGCATATGACTCATATTCCAATGGGAGGGGGAGGCGCCATCAAGTACCCGGACAAGCTCATCAACGATCCACAATATAAGAAAATCGACCTCATGTTTGCCGTCAACATGGGCTTCACCGCTCAGAAGTTACAGGAGATGGCTGGTATAACCAGGGAAGAGATGGACAAGTTCGCTCTCAGGTCCCACAAGCTGGCTTCCGAGTCAAAGGAATGGCTGAAGGGAGAGATTATGCCCGTTGAGATCACGCTACCTGATGGCAGCAAGCAGATGTTTGATTATGATGCCGCTGTCAGAGGCGATACCACCCTGGAGCAGCTTGCAGGACTGAAGCCGGCCTATAAGCCGGACGGCACAATAACGGCAGGCAACGCCTCACCCTTGAATGCGGGCGCCACTGCCATGCTCATAATGTCCAGAGACAAAGCCAAGAAGCTCGGCCTCAAGCCCATGGCCAGCTTCGTATCATTCGGCGTGGCCGGCGTCGACCCCACCATCATGGGTGAAGGCCCTGTCCCGTCCACCAAGAAAGCCCTGAAGGCAGCCGGCATGCAGGCCAAAGACATCGACTACTGGGAGATCAACGAGGCTTTCGCCGTCGTTACTCTGCGCGCTGTTCAGGAATTCGGTCTGAAATGGGACAATGTCAACGTACACGGCGGCGCCATGGCTATAGGCCACCCGCTGGGCGCCAGCGGCATCCGCCTGGTCGGCACGCTTGCCAGAATACTCAAGGAGAAGAAGGGCAAGTACGGCTGCGCTACCATGTGCGAAGGCGGTGGTCAGGGTATAGCGGCTATCATCAAAGCGGAATAAATCTCAATACCGTTAATAAGTAATAGGGCGGCCGAAAGGCCGCCCTATTATATTTAAATAACACCGTGTCATTGCGGGCCCGAAGGGCGTGGCAATCTTGTGTACCTGCAGTCACGCACAAGATTGCTTCGTCACTGCGTTGCTCGCAATGACATTAATCTTTAGAACGCAATTGGACGTGCGCGCGAGCCTATCGCCGCGACTTTTTATCAAGCTTGATCAGGAAGTATTCCATGCTGTCGTTCAGCGCCAGCCAGCTGGCCTCGATGATATTGGTGGACCCGCCCACGGTGCGCCACTGCACCCTGCCGTTGGACGATTCGATGAAAACACGTACCAGAGAGCCGGTTCCGCTGCTGCCCTCCAGTATGCGTACCTTGTAGTCGATCAGGTCGACTTTGGACAATCCCGGATAAAACTCCAGCAATGCTTTGCGCAGGGCCTGGTCGAGCGCATTGACCGGGCCGTTGCCCTCGGCCGCAGTGTGCATCACCCTGCCCTCCACCCGAACCTTGATGGTGGCCTCCGCCAGCAGCTCGCTCCCGATATCGTAAGCTGAAGGCAAACGCCTGTGCCTCTCCACCACAACCATGTAGTCGACCAGGCTGAAGGGCGGCTTATAGCCCTGCTGCGATCTCAGCAGTAGCAGCTCGAAGGAAGCGTCTGCATCTTCATATTGAAAGCCCAGGTTCTCCAGGTGTTTGACCTGATCAAGTATCATGCGCGCCTCTTTGCCGCGCGGCGGCATGGGGATACCCAGCTCTTTTGCTTTGAAAATAATATTGCTTTTGCCGGACAGCTCGGATACCACTATCATGGGGTTGTTGCCCACCAGGTCGGGATCGATGTGCTGATAGCTCTCTCCCCACTTGGCCATGGCTGACACGTGCAGGCCGGCCTTATGCAGGAAGGCATTGTTTCCCACATACGGCAGGTTGGAAACCGGCGGCAGGTTTGCCACTTCGGAGACGAAACGCGAAACATCGGTCAGTTTTGATAGTTGAGCTTTAGTCAGGCATCTGAGGCCCAGCTTGATCTGCAGGGCAGGTATGATGGAGCAGAGATTGGCGTTTCCGCAGCGTTCACCGTATCCATTTATGGTGCCTTCGACATGAACGGCGCCCGCCTTCACTGCGGCCACCGAGACGGCTGTGGCCATATCGCTGTCGTTGTGAGCGTGTATGCCCAGCGGGCAATCCAGTTTCTTAGCTGCTTGCTTTACGGCCTCCGCCCCCTCCCAGGGCAGCGTCCCACCATTGGTGTCGCAGAGCACCAGGCAGTCCGCCCCTCCTCCGGCTGCCGCCTCCAGGGTACGCAGGGCGTAGGCGGGATTAGATTTATAACCGTCGAAAAAGTGCTCGGCGTCGAAAAAGACCATTAAACCTTTTGATTTCAGGTAGGCTATTGATTCATAAATAATCTCGAGGTTGGCCTCGAGGCTGGTCTCGAGTACACGCCTGACCTGGATATCCCACGACTTGCCCACGATATTGGCTGCAAGCGCGCCGCTCTGAACCAGCGCCTGCAGCCCGGCGTCCCCGGACGCCTTCGCTTCCACACGCCTCGTGCTGCCGAAGGCTACTAATACGGCATTCTTGAGCTTCAGATTTGCCGCCCTGGCGAAGAACTCCGTGTCTTTGGGATTGGAACCCGGCCAGCCTCCCTCGATGTACCGGATGCCCAGATCGTCCAGCTTCTGCGCGATCTTGAGCTTGTCGGTGACCGTGAAGGAAATACCTTCCTGCTGTGCGCCGTCCCTCAGGGTCGTATCATAAATTTCAATGTGTTTCATAGAATTAAATGCCTTGCTTAATTTTATACGCAATAGTCTTTCCCATCTCTTGTGTGCCCGTCTGTTTCATACCGGCCGTCATAATGTCTTTCGTCCGGTAGCCCTCATCGAGCACCTTCAGCACTGCCTGTTCCACGGTGGCAGCCTCCTTGCCCAGTCCCAGTGAATAGTGCAGCATCATGGCTGCGCTCAATATGGCGGCGATGGGGTTGGCCAGGTTCCGCCCCGCTATATCCGGCGCGCTACCGTGGATAGGCTCGTACAGGCCGAATGCGCTGGACGATTTACCTCCGGGTATCTCTGCCAGGCTGGCGGAGGGAAGCATACCCATGGAGCCGGCCAGCATGGAAGCCTCATCCGTAAGTATATCGCCGAACATGTTCTCGGTCACAATCACATCAAAATAAGCCGGATCGCGGATAAGGCGCATGGCGCAGGCGTCCACCAGCATATTATCGACGGTGACTTTCGGGTATTCTGCCGCCATCTCGCCTGCTATTTGCCGCCACAGCCTGGAGGACTCCAGGACATTGGCCTTATCTACCGATGTCAGTTTGCGGCGTCGCGAAAGTGCAAGCTCGAATCCGACGCGCAGTATGCGCTCTATCTCCTTTTCCGTATATACCATCGAGTCAACCGCCCGTCTTCCACGGGAGGTGCTCCAGCGTCTCTTGGGCCTGCCGAAGTACAGACCGCCCGTCAGCTCGCGTACCACCATCAGGTCCACCCTGGCGACCACCTCCGGCTTGAGGCTGGTGGAATCCTGCAGCACTTTGAACATTTTTACCGGGCGGAGATTAGCGAAAAGCCCCAGTTCCTTGCGTATGGCAAGCAGCCCGTCCTCGGGCCTGGTTATTGCTTCCGGGTTGTCCCATTTGGGCCCGCCGACTGCGCCAAGCAATACCGCGTCGCACCTGCGGCAGATATTAATTGTCGCCTGCGGCAGGGCGCTGCCGAATTTATCGATAGATATGCCGCCGATGTAGCCCTGTTTATATGTGAAACGGTGGCCGAAGCGGTTGCCCACGTCGTCCAATACACGACGCGCTTCGTTCGTCACGTCCGGCCCGACGCCGTCTCCAGGTAGGACCGCAATATCGAAATTCAAATCACTGCGTCCCGGCGCTCTTTTTTCTCGTATACTCGATCAGCCCGCCCGAGCTGATAATGTCCATCATGAAGCCGGGATATGGTTTTGCCCTGAATGTCATAGCGGTGGACAGGTTGGTGATCGTTCCTGCAGGCAGGTCAACCTCAATCATATCTCCCTGCTTGATATTGTCGACGGCCTCCTCGCATTCCAGCAGGGGCAAGCCGGTGTTGATGGCATTGCGAAAGAAAATGCGCGCGAAGCTTTTGCCGATGACGCATGAGATACCCGAGGCCTTGATGGCGGAGGGGGCATGCTCGCGGGAAGAGCCGCAGCCGAAATTTGCCTCGGCCACGATGACATCACCCGGTTTGACTCTTTGCAGGAAGTCGGGATCGATGTCCTCCATGCAGTGCGCCGCCAGCTCTGAGGGATCATGCACATTGAGATAGCGCGCGGCTATGATGGCATCGGTATCTATGTTGTCGCCGTATTTGTGGGACTGGCCTTTATGTGACATTATTCCGTCTCCCCGGGCTCGGCGATCCTGCCCAGTATTGCGCTGGCCGCGGCAAGGGCAGGATTGGCCAGGTAGACCTCGGATTTGGGGTGGCCCATCCTGCCGATGAAATTTCGATTGGTGGTGGAGATACATCTTTCTCCCGCAGCCAGTATACCCATATGCCCGCCCAGGCAGGGGCCGCAGGTAGGTGTGCTGACCGCTGCTCCGGCCTTAATAAATATCTCGATCAACCCTTCTTTGAGCGCGTCCAGGTAGACCTGCTGAGAGCCGGGAAGCACGATGCAGCGCACGTGAGGATCGACCTTCCTGCCCTTGAGAACACGCGCGGCCAGTCGCAGGTCGTCCAACCTTCCGTTGGTGCAGCTGCCGATGACCGCCTGATCGATGGGCACATGCCCCACACGGCTGATCGGACGGGTGTTTGAGGGCAGGTGAGGAAAGGCCACCTGCGGCTCGATTTGTGATGAGTCATATTCGATCACGCGCGCATATTCGGCATCTGCGTCGGACGCGTACACATTATATTTGTTGCGGGTGCGTCCTTTAAGGTACCGCCGCGTAGTGCTGTCCACCTGAAAGAGGCCTGCTTTGCCTCCGGCTTCGATAGCCATATTGGCCATGGTGAAGCGGCCGTCCATGCCGAGATTGTTAATAGTCTCGCCATGGAACTCCATGGCGGAGTAGAGCGCGCCGTCCACGCCGATATTCCCGATGGTATGCAGGATAAGGTCCTTGCCGCCGGTCCATTTTCCCGGCCTGCCGTGGTATATGAACTTGATGGTGGTGGGCGCCTTCATCCAGATCTCGCCGGTGGCCATGGCCACGGCTATATCGGTCGAGCCCATACCGGTGGCGAAGGCGCCCAGCGCGCCGTAAGTGCAGGTGTGGGAATCGGCTCCCACAATAACCTGCCCGGGCAGCGCCAAACCTTTTTCCGGGAGGATAACGTGCTCGATGCCCATCTCCCCCACCTCGAAATATAGCAGGCCGTGTTTCCGGGCAAACTCGCGCATCATTTTGGCCTGCGTTGCCGACTGTATATCTTTATTGGGGCAGAAATGATCCGGCACCATCACGATCCTGGAGGGATCGAATACGCGCGGGACCCCCAGCCGCTCGAATTCCCTGATGGCGATGGGAGCGGTGATATCGTTGGAGAGCACCAGGTCGCACCTTACACTGAGGAAGTCCCCGGGGCTGACGCTTGCTTTGCCCGAGTGTGCGGCCAGTATTTTTTCTGCCAGTGTCATGTCATTAGTCCTAATTCTCGGGCGCAGCTAAAGCAACGCCCCTACACATCTTTGAGATCATCCTTTGGCCCTCGGTATAAGGAGGACCAGTATGGTAACAACGGCTGTTGCCGAAGCGATAATATAAAGCCCGGCCCCTGCCGCAATGCCGATGGCGGCTGTGACCCAGATACTTGCCGCGGTGGTGATACCCATAACTTTATCGCCGCGCATGCCGCGGAAAATAACACCTGCGCCGATGAAGCCGATGCCCGTGACCACGCCCGCTGCTATCCTGGCCGGGTCTACGTTCCCGGTGAATCCCAGCGCTGAGACCACTGTAAAGAGCGCGGATCCCAGGCAGATCAGCATATGGGTCCGCAGGCCGGCCGGCTTTCCGGCCCTCTCGCGCTGAAACCCGATGCCTCCGCCCAGTATCGCGGACAGCAGCAGCCGCAGGCCGGCCTCCAGTTCAGGGCTCATCCACGTTTTCCTCGCGAGGCGACCTCTTGCTGACCAGCAGGCGGTTGAGCGCATTCATATAGGCCTTGGCGCTGGCCACGATGATATCCGTATCCGATCCGCGGCCGGTATAGGTGGCGCCCTCGCTCTCGATGCGAATGAGCACCTCGCCCAGGGCATCTATACCTTCCGTTATCGATGATACACTGAACTCCGTCAGCGTGTTGGGCACGCGCACGATGCGGTTGATGGCCTTGTAAACGGCGTCCACGGGTCCGGTACCCAGGGCCGCGTCTGCCAGCACCTCCCTGTTGGGGCCTGTTAAGCGGACCGTTGCGGTGGGCATGCTGTGGTTGCCGCAGCTCACGCCCACATGCTCCAGGTGATAGACTTCGATGGCCGTGCGCAGTTCCTCTCCTATGAGCGCCTGAATATCCCGGTCGGTGATTTCCTTTTTCTTGTCGGCCAGCTCTTTGAAAGCCTTGAAGGCGTGGCTGAGGGCCGCTTCGTCCAGCGCGTATCCGAGCTCCAGCAGCCTTTCCTTGAAAGCATGCCTGCCGCTCAGCTTGCCGAGAACCAGCGCGCTGGAGGGCACTCCCACCTCTCGCGGATTCATAATCTCGTATGTGCCGGCCTTCTTGATGATGCCGTCCTGGTGGATGCCTGACTGGTGGCGGAAGGCGTTGGCCCCCACAATTGCTTTGTTCTGCGGCACTATGAATCCCGTCAGCTCGCTCACCATGCGGCTGGTCTTATAAATTTGAGAGGTATCGATACTGGTGGCGATATGAAACAGATCATTGCGGGTCTTGAGAGCCATCACCACCTCTTCCATGGCTGCGTTTCCCGCCCTCTCTCCTATACCGTTGACGGTGCATTCAATCTGCCTTGCCCCTTTACGAACGGCCTCAAGGCTGTTGGCCACGCCCAGGCCGAGGTCGTTGTGGCAATGCACGCTGATTAACGCCTTCGAGATGTTGGGGACGTTCTTGATAATGCTCTCGATCAGCCTGCCGAACTCGCCAGGCGTGGCATAGCCCACCGTATCGGCGATATTAACCGTTGTTGCGCCGGATTCGATGACGGCCTGCAGTATCTCATAGAGAAATTTAGTATCGGTGCGGGTCGAATCCATAGGTGTGAACTCGATGTCCTCCAGGTATCCCCTGGCATGGGCAACCATATTCCCTGCCAGCTTGAGCACATCGTCCTGGCTTTTCTTGAGCTGGTAGGCGAGGTGCATGCTGGAGGTTGAAAGAAAAATATGGATACGTGCTTTTTTAGCCGGCCGGACGGACTCCCAGGCACGGTCGATGGCCTCTTTATTGGCATGGCTGAGGGCACAGATGGTTGTGCTGCTGAGCTCGCGGGCGATCAGTCGTACCGCCTCGAAATCGCCCGGGGAAGTGATGGGAAACCCGGCCTCGATGATGTCAATGCCCAGCTTCTCCAGTTGAAGGGCAATCTCCAGCTTCTCATTAGGGTTAAGGCTGGTGCCGGCCGCCTGTTCGCCATCCCTCAGGGTTGTATCGAAAATGAGGACATGTTCACCTTTCATTGATATAACCTTATATGATGCTGTTGCGGGTATACCCGGGAGTGCTATTTCAACCAGGGCATCATGGCGCGCAGCTTTTTGCCCACCACCTCTATCTGGTGCTCGGCCTCCTTACGCTTGAGTGCATTATATACCGGCCGATTGGCCTGGTTTTCCAGGATCCACTCACGCGCAAAGCTGCCGTTCTGAATCTCCTCCAGTATCTCCTGCATTTCAGCCTTTACCGACTCGTTGATAATCAGAGGGCCGCGTGTGTAATCGCCATACTCGGCTGTATCGCTGACCGAGTAACGCATGAAGCTCATGCCTCCCCGGTGAATGAGGTCTACGATAAGTTTAAGCTCATGCAGGCATTCGAAATAGGCAATCTCGGGCTGATAACCGGCCTCCACCAGCGTGTCGAACCCGGCCTTGATGAGAGCGGTCACACCGCCGCATAGAACCGCCTGTTCACCGAAAAGATCTGTCTCGGTCTCCTCGCTGAAAGTGGTCTCGATGACGCCGGCCTTGGCGCATCCTATACCTCTGGCGTAGGCCAGCGCCTGCTGCCTGGCCCTGCCCGACGCATCCTGGTACACGGCTATGATAGCGGGCGGGCCGGATTTCTCGGTATAAAGCTGCCTGACCATGTGTCCCGGACACTTGGGAGCGATCATGGTTACGTCTATATAATCGGGCGGCACGATCTGGCCGTAATGGATATTGAAACCATGGGCGAACATCAGCGTCTTGCCCTTTGCCATCTGATCGCCGATCGATTCCCTGTAGACCCTGGCCTGAAGTTGATCAGGGACGAGCATCACGACAACGTCGGCCTTTTTTGCAGTTTCAGCCGCATCGAATACATCGAAGCCTGCCTTTTTGGCGGCCCTGTGGCCCTCTGTTCCTTTAGCCTCGGCTACGATTACCTTGAGCCCGCTGTCGCGAAGGTTCTGCGCATGGGCGTGACCCTGGCTGCCGTAGCCTATGATCCCAATGACCTTGTTTTTCAATAAGGCCAGGTCTGCATCCTTCTCGTAATAAATCTTTGCCATGTTACCTCCTGCGAAATTATGGATTCGATGTTGCAGCGGCTACCAGTCCGGCAGGTTCTCCTCCTCCGGCGCCGCCTGCTCCACATTGCGCCTGAGCGGTTTTTTCTCCTCGATGGTGAGCGGGCCGGCGCCTCCGCGCGGCAGAGCGATGGTGCCGGTGCGCGACATCTCCCTGATGCCGAATCCGCGCAGCAGCTCGATAAGCGTATCCACCTTGTCCGACGTGCCCGTTACCACCAGTATCAACGAATCGGGTGAGACGTCCACAATGTTGGCGCGGAAGATATCCACGATCTGTATGATCTCGCTGCGCGTGGACGGCGCCGCTTTGACCTTGACCATGGCCATCTCGCGGGCCACCGGGTTTTCGCCTGTGATATCGGCTATACGGATAACCTCGATTATCCGGTCGAGCTGCTTCCTGACCTGTTCAACCCTGGCGTCATCCCCCTCCACCACTATAGTCATGCGGGAGAGTCCGGGCTGCTCGATATGCCCGACCGCGATACTTTCTATATTGAAATTACGCCTCCTGAGCATGCTGGCGATGCGGTTCAGCACGCCCGGCCGGTTCTGCACCAGGGCTACTAATATATGTCTACTGTCCAACTTTGCTATCTCCATCACTGATATTGGGCTGCTACTTTTTGAGAATTGCCGCCGGTTTGGGCAGCTCGAGGAATTCGGCGATGGTCTTGCCCGGCGGGACGAATGGGTAAACGTTCTCCTCAGGCTCGACTATGAATTCGATTAGAAAGGGCCCTTTGTGTTCCATTGCCTTGTGGATGGCCGGCCTTACGTCTATTTTCTTGCTGACTTTGATGCCTTTGATTCCATATGCTTCGGCTATTTTGACGAAATCGGGATTATATAGCTGGGTACCGAAATACCGCTTATTGTAAAAAAGGTCCTGCCATTGCCTGACCATGCCCAGCCATCCGTTGTTGAAGACGGCTATGTTTATATCCAGGTCCTCCTGCACCATAGTGGCCAGCTCCTGCACCGTCATCTGGAAGCCGCCGTCGCCGGCTATGCACCAGACGGTTTCCTGCGGGCATCCTACCTTGGCTCCGATGGCGCCGGGCAGCTCGAATCCCATGGTGCCCAGGCCACCTGACGACACGAAGCTGTTGGGCTTGTCATAGTAAAAGTATTGCGCCGCCCACATCTGCGCCTGTCCCACGCCTGTAACTACAATGGTATCGCCCTTGGTGGCCTCATGTATTTGCCTGATAATATATTGCGGCAGTATGTCTTCGTGGTGACGTATCTCCATTGCCGGATGCTGTGACCGCCACTCGTCAAGCTGTGACAGCCAGCCTATATGTTCCCGTCTTTCTATCTGTTTGTTCAGTACCTGCAGCACGTTTTTCAGATCGCCTACGATCGGCACATCTACGGGAATATTCTTACCTATCTCAGCGGCGTCGACATCGATATGCACCACACGCGCATAGGGAGCGAAAGTGCTGACACCGCCCGTGGCGCGGTCGTCGAACCTCATGCCCACGGCTATCAGCAGGTCGGCGTTGTGGACCGCTTTGTTGGCATAGCCCATGCCGTGCATGCCCAGCCATCCATAGCTGAGGACGTGCGATTCGGGGAAACAGCCTATGCCGAGGAAAGTCGAGACCACCGGTATCTGCGCATTTTCAGCCAGTTCCTTGAGCTCGGGGAAGGATCTCGATATATTGATGCCGTGGCCGGCGATAATCACCGGTCGTTCCGCCGAATTGATGAGGTCGGCCGCTTTCTTCAGCTGGGCGGGATGCCCGAACAGCTTGGGCTTAAATCCCGGGAGGTCCACTTTCTCAGGATAACTGAACTCCACACGTGCCTGAAACACGTCTCTGGGTATATCCAGCAGCACGGGTCCCGGCCTGCCCACCTGGGCGATATGCGCCGCCTCGCGCACGGCCTTAGCCAGGTCGCCGATATCCAGAACGAGCTGGCTATACTTGGTTATGGGCACGGTAATGCCGGTTATGTCGATCTCCTGGAAAGCATCCTTGCCGATAAAATGGGTAGGCACCTGCCCGGTGATGGCCAGAAGAGGTACGGAATCAAGGTAGGCGTTGGCTATTCCGGTAACCAGGTTGGTGGCGCCGGGGCCTGAAGTAGCCAGACAGACGCCCAGCTTGCCGGTCACACGCGCGTAAGCATCGGCTGCGTGGGCCGCGCCCTGCTCGTGCCTGACCAGTATATGGCGCAGTTGCGGGTATCTGGGTATAGTATCATAGAGGGGAAGCAGCACACCTCCGGGGAATCCGAAGATGACCTCGACGCCCTCCTTGATCAGGCATTCGCATAGTATCTCTGCGCCGGTCTTAATCATCTATCCTGGTCTCTCCTAATCCTCAAATACCGCTCCCTCGCTGGCCGGCCCGACGTTCTCTATGTACCTTTTCAGGAATCCGCTATTGATGCCGGTCTTGAACGGAGGCAGACTATTGATGCGTTTTTTAATCTCAGCCGCGCTGAGCGCAACCTCCAGCTTTCGGGCAGGTATATCTATACTGATTATATCACCGTTTCGTACTACTGCAATGGGGCCGCGGTCGGCAGCCTCGGGTACGACATGACCGATGGCGGCGCCCCTGGTGCCTCCTGAAAAGCGCCCGTCGGTTATCAACGCTACCTTGCTGTCCATGCCCATACCTGTTATCAACGAGGTAGGCGTGAGCATCTCGCGCATGCCGGGGCCGCCGCGCGGGCCCTCGTACCTGATGACGACCACGTCGCCCGACCTGATCTTTCCGCTTATAATGCCCCGGGTCGCGTCCTCCTCGTTTTCGAAAACACGGGCCGGTCCCTTATGTACCATCATTGTGGCATCGACAGCCCCGCTTTTTACCACGGCTCCGCCCGGTGCGAGGTTGCCGAAAAGAATGGCCAGTCCTCCGGTTTTGGAATACGGCCTGGAGAAAGGCCTGATCACATCGCGGTTTTTTACCCTGGCGTTCTTGTAGACACTTGAGACCGGTTTGAGCATTACGGTCTTACACCCGCCGTCCAGCAGCCGGGATATCTCGTGCATGACGGCCGGTATGCCCCCCGCCAGGTCGAGGTCTTCCAGATGCGCGTCGCTGGCCGGGCTGATCTTGCACAGGTGAGGCACCCTTTCGCTGATCTCGTTGATATGAGATAAGGAGAACCTGATCCCCGCCTCATGAGCAATGGCCATGATGTGAAGCACCGAGTTGGTGCTGCCGCCCAGTGCCATATCCACAGCGAAGGCATTGCTGATGGATGCCCTGGTAATGATATCGCGCGGGCGGAGGTTATTTTTCAGGATGGACATTATCTGCTGCCCGGCATGCCTGGCCAGGTGAAGCCTGCGAGAATCGACGGCCGGGATGGTGCCGTTGCCCGGCAATGCCATTCCCATCGCCTCAGTCAGGCAGTTCATAGTATTGGCGGTGAACATGCCGGAGCAGCTGCCGCATCCGGGGCAGGCGGCTATCTCGATCTCCTCGAGCTCTATTTCGCTGATCTCACCCTTGGCTGCGCCGCCCACGGCTGTAAATACGGAGATCAGGTCCACGCTGCGGCAGGAGCCATCCTTGTGGAGCTTTCCCGCCAGCATGGGGCCGCCGCTGACAAATATGGATGGTATATTCAGACGGGCGGCCGCCATCAGCATGCCCGGTACCACCTTGTCGCAATTGGGTATGAAGACCAGCGCATCGAACTGATGGGCCTCGGCCATGATCTCTATCGAGTCTGTGATAAGCTCCCGGCTGGGCAGGCTGAATTTCATGCCCGGGTGGTTCATGGCGATGCCGTCGCAGACACCGATAGTATTGAACTCGAATGGCACTCCGCCTGCGCCGGTGATGCCGGTCTTGACGGCGCCGGCGATGGAATTCAGATGAGTATGCCCGGGAACTATCTCGTTGAAGCTGTTGACAACGCCAATGAAGGGCTTATCGAAGTCGGCGCTGTGTACACCCACCGCTCTCAGCAGCGCCCTGTGCGGTGCCCTCTCGATGCCTTTCTTGACACTGTTACTTTTCATGTGACAGATACCCCACAAATGAATTTCTCGGATCGTCGGACGGATTCCGTACGGGTACGATGGAGATTGTAGTAAACTATCACAGGTAATTATTTATTGTCAAGGAAATTCAACTTTACCGTTATACAGGGGCTGACGGCCGGCTTCTTTGCTTGAACAATTCAGCGCAGGGTATCGAACCGCAGGCTGACGATTTCGTGCGCTCCTGCAGGGAAATGTATGCGGCCGTCGGGCTCGGTTCCGATGTTATCGATGATTGTCTCATCGAGTCTGCACCTGTGAGCAGTCCCAACAGGCAGGTGAGGCTTGATGCTCACTTCGATTGGCCTGTCCGAGATATTGAAGCCGCGTAAGATCAATCCTGATCCGTCCTCGGGCGTTTTGATTGCAGTGATCACAAACAGGTGGGTATCAACAGCCAGAAAGGAACCTGTCCCGGCGCGTGTGCCGGGATGCGGGAGATCTATGACGGCGCGCATGGGGGCATTGAAGGCGTAGGCCTGCTGAAATGACCCGGCCCAGCCGGCAGTATGCGGAATGATCGAATACTCAAATTCATGAGTGCCGTTCATCTGCGCGTCAGGCACGGCCAGCCAGGGCGGACCGGCATGGTCCTTTCGCGTGTCCAGGTTGTCCAGCGACAGCCAGCCGATGCAGCGCAGTAAGGTTAATGCCACCTCCGAGGCCGGGCCTGATTGCAGCACCTCCGCCTCGGGTAGTCCGCGGTTGGCGATCATAAGTCCTGTTTTTCCATTCGATATATCGACGAAGGCGCGTTGCGGCTGCTCTGTAGCCGGCTTCTCGAACCAGCTGTCGTCGTAGGCCGGAGCGCCCATCAGTCTCCTGACAACCTCGAAGTGGCCATCATAGTATGCTTCATCGGCCTTGAAAGGCGCGGTGAAGTGCGCCCGCAAGCGGTGGTCGCAGCAGACGCTGGTTACACTCGTGGTGAAATCGACCCGCGCGACCCCGCGGGTCAGAACAGCCTTTGTGGTGATCTCAAGCGGAACTCTGCCGGCTGACCTCGCCATGCGGTCAGGCGACAGGGATTGAGGGACGGTCATCTCCAATTTCAGAGTGATGGATTGAATGATGGGCCCACTTTCGATACGCAGGCCGGTCACAACGGAGTATTGACGGGAATCTATGACGCTGTCATCGGCAGGAGCACAGTAGTTATACAGGTCTCCGCGGTCGCCGCCGTCTGTGAAATAGTTCAGGCTGCCGTAAACCTGTCCGGTCCTTTTATCAAACAGGCTAAAATCGTTGCTGCCTTTATCAATAGATAATACAAGGTATTCATTTTCAATGGACTCCGGATTGGCGACGGTGTTAGCCATACTGGCTGTGGCCGATCTTTGTATCCAGTAAGTCGCATAGCCAAGGGGCGGCACATCGCCGGCTATGAAAGAGATTTGAGAAGGCCGCACCAGCGCTGCCCTGACATGGAATTGCCTGATCGAGGTATCATTGAGACAGATGTTCAATTTATCCTTCCAGGTTTTCAAGGCCGGCTGTCCGCTGCTGTCCACGACGATGTCCAGATAAAGGTCATCGCCCTTACGCACAATTCCGATGTCATGGATCTCGATGCCGTGGCTCGATCCCTGCGCTGCCGTCTCCCAGAGGGCGGCCAGCCCCTGCCAGTCCAGGGTTGCATCCAATAATTCCTCCACACCGCCACTGCTGACGACCTGGTGAGGTATGCTGTCTCCCCGGCCGTCGATTATCTCGATATCACCACCGGAATGACTCCGGATCAGCGGAATGGTTACGGCCCCGCTGTTGACCGACGATAACGGATTGAAAACCGTGACCGAGAATATTGCTGCTTTTTCCGGATACGGGCAGTTTGTGTTAAGGGATGCTGTTATAGCGGACAGCGCACGGCCCGCGACCGCTTCAGCTATCTGCCCGACCTGGTCGAAGCGCGTCCTCATTTCATCGTGTACCTGGTCGATGGAGCAGCCGCAAATGGAGTCGTGGGCGTGGTTCTCCAACAGCATGCGCCAGGCCAGTGAGATGAATCCGTCCGGCCGCTCCGGCGATGCGAGAGGAGGGTCAGTCGGCTGTTTTGAGGCAATCAGCCGGGCGAGCGCGCTATACGGCTCCGCCCATTTTTCCAGCAGGACCTGGCAGCGGTGGTTGCTCTGTTTGATCCAGATGCGCGACGAAAGTGTGCCCGGCAGTACGGGCTGCCGCCTGCAGTCGCGCAGCTCGCCCCTAATAGTTGGAATGGCTGCGTTCGATACGTCCAGCCAATGTTGTAAGTCAGCCAGGTAAAGGGGAAGAGTGGAGTGTTGGAAGTGGTATTCAGGCAGGGCTTGATTCAGGAAATTAAGTGCGGAGGTTATTTCGGGGCGCGGCTCTATGTGGTCCGTTCCCTGCATGAGTACTATGGGGCCGCCCTGTGTGCAGGGGATCAGTTTATCCAGCGCGGTTTTAGCCTCCGCCAGCGTGGCCTCATCGTTGAAGGAAGGTATTTTAACCGCGTTGCTGTAGCTCTCCCTCAGGTGGGCCAGAATAACCCGCGTGCCGTCAGGGCCCTGCCACCAGAGCTGGCAGGGTTGATCGCCGATACCGCGCCAGGCGACGGCGCTGCGCAGGCCAAAGCCGGCCAGCAGCTGGGGCATTTGTCCGATATGTCCGAACGAGTCCGGCAGGTATCCCTCATTCATGCATGGTCCGAAGCGGCCGGCCGTTTTTTTACCCAGCAGCAGGTTGCGGATGAGGGCTTCCGGACTGACCAGGAACTCGTCGGGCATGCAGTACCACGGCCCCACCAGTATACGTCCGCTTTCTATATGCTCCCTTAGCTCGGATTCCCGTTCGGGGCGGACGGCGAGGTAATCCTGCAGCAAGATGGTCTGGCCGTCCAGCATAAAATATTTATAGTCCTTCTCCGACCTGAGGATATGCAGCAGCCTGTCGACCATGCGCACGAGGTTGAAGCGGAACTGCTGAAAGGTGCGATACCATTCGCGGTCCCAGTGGGTATGGGAGATGAAATGGACTTTTACCATATTCGTATAGCCGGGCTCCCGTTCCTCACTGCTATGGCTGGTTCTGCCTGTCAGTGCCGCTTTTATGATCTCCGCCCAGGTGGACATCACCGTCGCTGAAAAACTTGAACTGGTTTCGACCGTGGCCTTTAGAATAGTACATGGCCGCGTCGGATTTTTTAATCAGAGTATCCAGGTCCTGGGCGTCTTCCGGGTAATTAGCGACACCTATACTCGTGGATACTATTATATTGTGGCCGTCTATCAGCAATGGCTCTCTAAAAGAATCAAGGATTCTCTGTGCGATAGCGGTGGCATCTTCCCTGTGATTGGTCTCCATCATTATTAATACGAACTCGTCTCCGCCTACACGTGCAGCTGTATCGCTGGAGCGGATTATGCCTCTAAGTCGCGAACTGATCGTTTTCAGCACCTGGTCACCAGCTGCATGTCCGAGCGTGTCGTTGATGGACTTAAATTTATCGAGATCCAGCGACATAACGGCAAGCCTGGTTTTATTGCGGCAAGCGAGCGCTGCCGCCATAGTGAATCGATCTGTTAATAAAACCCTGTTGGGCAATCCGGTCAAAAAGTCATGGGTCGCCATTTGCTCGAGTTTTAGCTCCATTTGCTTGCGCTCGGTGATATCGGTTATCAATGCTGTTAGACCCACAACTTCTCCGTCTTTATATATGGGCCGACTGGACGTGCGCACATATATTATCGTGCCGTCTTTATCAAATATGCGGAATTCCCAAGGTTCAAGCTGTCCTGATACGAGGCGATTGAAGCTGTCCGTAAGGCCCGGCAGGTCATCGGGGTGGATAAGTGATATAAAAGATTGTCCGATTAAATCACTGACCTTATATTTGCTCAGCTTCTCGACCACCGGGCTTACGTAGGTAATATTGCCCTCATTATCCATGGTATAAAAAACATCGTTGATGTTCTCAACCAGCGAGCGGTATCTTTCCTCGCTGTCACGCAGCGCCTGCTCCCCCTGTTTGCGTTCGGTAATGTCGCGGCTGACAGAACGAAAACCGACGATCTCACCAAGTTCGTTTTTCCGCAAAGAAATCGAGGATTCTACTGATAACGTACTGCCGTCTTTGCATATTACTTTATGTTCAAAACCTTTATTTGGCTCAGACGTCCTGTATACCTCATTGAAAGCAAGCAATAAGGACCGTTTAGCATCTTCAGGCACCATAAGGCGATAGTTTTTTTCGATCAGTTCTTCACGCGTATACCCGAGGCTCTGGCATACAGAGTTGTTAGCGAGGGTAAAGTTGCCATCAAGATCCACTTCATAGTAAGAGTCATACAACTGATCAAGTATGCTACGATATTTCTCCTCCGACCGCTTCAGGGCATTGAAGGATCTTCGAACCCTGTCCCTTTCGTTGAATATAATCGCCGTCAGGATGCTGACTGCCAGCGCTACAAGGATGAAAAGCGGAATCCTCAGAATGGCATCAGGAAAGTCAGAAATGATGAAAGCGCCGGGCAGCATTATTATCAGCGCCAGTATATTAGCCAGTATGGCTCCACGTAACCTGAAGTAATAACCGGAGTATAAAATCGGCACCAAAAATAGCATTCTGTGCGGGTCGTGAACCGTATAGAAGATCTCCCGGCGTAGCGCATCCCATCCAAAGAGATTGACCAGTTCACCAAAATAGTAAAAGATGGTGCAGACGATAAAAAGGCCGGCTATTATGTAAAAATGCTTATCCTTCAGAAACGGCTTACGCATAGCTAATCTCACCTGGATGACGATGCAATATGTATCCTGGCTTTAAAACGGAAAGACTGAAAACCAAAAGATGCAACATTTGTATCACGGCAGGTCAATAGTGTCAATACGTTTTTTTCCTTATACTCGTATCAAACTCAGCAGTTGTAAACGGACTATTGGGCTTGCTATTGCGCTGATTGATCATGCTTTGCATAAGAAGAGTATTTTCCCTGACGCAACGTCAGGCGGTTTTAAATGCGAACCTGCCGCTGTTGAAGAGCTCCAGGCAGGCATCCACCACAGCGGGATCGTACAACTTGCCGCTGTTCATTTTGATCTCCCCAAGCGCCTTATCCAGACCCTGGGAGGGACGGTAGGGACGATCAGCCGCCATGGCTTCAACGACGTCCGCAACCATCAGTATCCTGGCCTCCAGTATTATCTCATCGCCCTTGATCCCGCCGGGGTAGCCTGATCCGTCCATCCTCTCATGATGCTGAAGAATGGCCTGCGCCACAGAAAAGTGGAAATCCATATCCTTGACAATCTCGTACCCGTAATGGGGATGTGTCTTGATCAGGCTGTATTCTATTTCCGACAGCTTTCCGGGCTTGCTGAGTATATCGGAAGGGATATACATTTTACCGATGTCATGTATGACCGCTGCTGTCCTGAGCCTGTCGATACGTTCATCGTCCAGCTTCATCTCTCCGGCGATGGCCGTCGCCAGGGCGGCCACATTCTGCTGGTGTCCCGCGGTATAAGGATCTCTGGTCTCCACGATCTTGACCATGGCGTTGATAGCATCATTCAATGTTTTCTTGACGGACTCATAGCTTTTCAGCAGTTCTTGCTCAGCCAGCTTACGTTCGGTGATGTCACGGCACACACAGAAGATGAGTTTCTGACCTTCCACAACAGCCGCATTGGTACTTATTTCAACAGCATAAGTTGTGCCGTCTTTGCGGCGGTGCATCGACTCAAAATGATCGCCTGCCTCATCCACGGAGCGGATCATTTCAAGCGTTTTTTCCCGCGGGAATTGAAATTCCCAATCAAATACGTAGAGTTGATGCATTTCCTCGGGAGAGTATCCAAGCATGGCGGCAAACTGTTTGTTCGACTCATATACCTTGCCGTTCTGATCGAGTATGACGATGCCGTCCCTGGACTGCTCAACGAGTATACGACGCCTGAGCACCTCGTCCTCTAATGCCTTCTCCAATTTCTTGCGTACGGTGATGTCTTTAAACACCGTCAGAATCGATTCAGGGTTGCCTTTCTCATCCATCAGCATGGAAGAACTGATCTCCAGGTAAAACTTGCTGCCGTCTTTTTTATAGCTGGTGAATTCCTGGTTCCTGACCACAGTCTCCTTACGAAGCTTTCCCAGGTTCTCTATTATCATTTCGTAGTTTTCAGGCGCAACCAGGTCCATGACGTTCTTGCCCTTCAAATCCTCTGTCGGCTCAAAGCCGAAAACCTCCAGGGCCTGTTTGTTGTTCATAACGATCGTTCCATTCATGTCCATCAGTCCTATGGCGTCAGGTGAAGTCTCGATAAGTGAACGATATAAGGCCTCGCTTTCCCTGATTCTCCTTTCTGCCAGCCGGTCTTCCGTGATGTCTCGCGCTGAAGATAAGGCGCCTTTAACATTGTTGTTTTCATCCTTGAGCACCCGGCACCACCAGGCCAGCAATCTCTTCTCTCCATCCTTTCGCCTCTGCCAGCTTTCAAGGTAGATCACGTTTTCCGCGCCCTTGAAAAGAGAATCGACCGCAGCATAAGTGTCCTGTTCACCCTCAAAGTAGTAGCCCGCCTCCTTACCGACCATGTCCTCCCCGAAAAAGTCTATTGCAGCCGGGTTGGCCCATATATACACCTTGTTTTCGTTCACCTCGGCAATGATGTCGGGGATCGCGGCCAGCATGGCGCCGTAGCGCAGGCTCAATGATTTGAGTGATTCGGAGATGTTTCTTCTATCGGTGATATCATGCGCAATGCCCACGAAATAGAGAAAAGAGCCTTTATCGTCAAGCACTATGTTTCCACTGGTGGTATGCCAGCGCCAATCCCCGGAGGCGTGCTTGATACGATATTCCAGTCCGGGTGTAAATTGCCCTGTCTCGATAAAATAATTCAGTGCGAGCTCAACCATGGGTACGTCATCAGGATGGATGAAAGAGCGGAAAGTCCGGCCCTGCATTTCCGAGGGCTTGAAACCCATAATCCTTTCCGATGCGGGAGAAACGAAAAGAAATTTGCCTGCGGCATCCAGCGTGTAAATCATGTCAAGGCTGTGGTCGATGATCAGCCTGTGCCTTTCCTCGCTAATCTTGAGCGCATCCGCAATCTCGGCCCTCTCCTGATAAACCCGTATATTTTGCAGCCGCCAGACCATGCCCACACCGGCGCCGGCGCCGAGCAACAGAGCGCCGACCATGATCAGGGTCAGCCAGAGCATCTGAGTCAGCGGAGCATATACTTCCGCAGTGTCGATGCGAGCAATCATGAACCAGGGGGAATCCGGTATGTAGCGGATATCCGCAATCACATTTTGGCCGCGATAGTCCCTGCCCTCCACGATTCCTTCCTCACCCAGGACTGCCTTAACGGACGGCACATCTTTTTGATCCAGCGGTATGCGCAGTTTTAGTGCCGCATCCTTTTCATACTTCAAATCGTTAAGAAAAAGTGCATCATCGCCATCGCGTCTTACGATCAATGTCTCTGCCGTAGCAGTGGTTGTAGGCCAGCGGCTGATCAGCGGGTAGAGATAGCGGTGGGGGTCGATAAGCAGGGCCACAACTCCCAGCGGCACGTTGTCATCTTTTTCTTTGAAGACAGGGACGAGGATCATCATGTGAGATTGTGCAGATTCATCGTGGAAATGAAGATCCGAAACAGTCAGCTTACCTGAGCGCAGCGCTAAGTCAGCATCCTCGGGGATATGCTGCGCAACAGGCTGGGTGGAATGGGGGATTATGAGCCGTACCGCGCCGTCAGTATCAAGCAGTATAATTTTTTCGTACTGGCCATACTGCAGGTAGCGATACAGCCAGGACTGCAGCTGTGTCTGGCTATCCGTATCATCGGGATGCTCCAGGTAGCGCTGTACCAGATGGGAGAAAGCGGGATTCCTGAAGAGTAGATTGGCATCCCCGATGCGTTCCTTGCGCCATTGAATCAACCCTCCCGCTTTCAGGTCAGCTATGGCCGAAAGCTGGTGTTCGACCTGTGACCGGTAATTCTTTTCGTAACTGCTGTAGAAGAAGTGTCCGGCCATGAGGATGCCGATCGACAGGAATGCAAATATCAAAAGGAGTGTTAAAGGTGTATATGAATACTTACCTTGAGCCGCTCGTGTGCGGTCGATGGATTTTCGTTGTTTATCCCTGTGCGTGAAAACGATTGACAGTATTGCGCTTAACAAAGTTGAAGAAACCACGAAGACGATCATTCTAAGAACGGGATCAGGGTAGTGCGAAATAAAAAGAGCGTGTGGAAGGAATATCAGCAGCGCAACGATATTCGATATAAGGGCGCCCGACAGGCCGAAATAGAATGTGCAGTATAAAATGGGGATCAGGAAGAGGATTCTGTGGGGATCGTGAACGGTGGACCAGATTTCCCAGCGCAGGGCGTCCCAGCCGAAAAAATCAACCAGTTCGCCGAAATAATAGATGATGGCGCAGGCAGCAAAAAGGGCCAGCAATATGTACACATGCTTGTCCCTGAAGCCAGACTGTCCCATATTGCCCTACGCCTCCCTCGTGATTTCAATAACTGTCTATGAAAAAGCAGGAATTGAATAACATCTCTACTTTTGAAGTTTAGCGGCACTCGTAAAAGCTGTCAATGCATACGATAGTAAAAAACACATTAAGTGTAAATCGCATGGTCATCTCCTGATAAACAAATTTGACACGGATAGTCTCTTGGCATTAAGATAAACAACAACTCCATAATTATATCATTATATAGTTATGCAGGAGTATGGAGAGAGAGATGCGTAATTTAGTAAGGGTTTTAAAATCACTTTCGGACGAGACCAGGCTGCGAATGCTCAATATGTTGTTTGAGCGTGAGTGCTGCGTGTGCGAGATCATGCAGGTACTCGATATATCCCAGCCGCGCGCATCGCATCATTTGATTGCGTTGTATAACGCCGGTCTGCTGAAGATGAGGCGGCAGGGATTATTCGCGCTGTATTCCATCGACTGGTCAAACATGGATGCCTATGTTGAAGCATTGATCAAAGCAGTGCGCAAGGGCATGGAGGGTAATGAGCAGGCTGCTGCGGACCTGCGTAAACTGGCCACTGCGCAGCGCCTGCTGCCGGACTGTGCGGCCAAAGTTTGATCATGGCTTCAAATTTCAGGAATTGGAGGCTGTAATGTCCTGTACTGACCTGCAAAGCAAGCCGCACTTATCGGTCCTCGAGCGTTGCCTGCTCCTGCTATGGAGAAGAACATGGATTTCGTATTAATTTTGCTTCAATCAGGCTGGGATACCCTGCTGGATTACCTTTCTTTACACGTGCTCACCTGCCTGATCCCGGCGCTTTTCATCGCCGGCGCCATCTCGGTTTTCGTTTCCCAGGCCTCGGTATTGAAATACTTCGGGCCCAATGCCAATAAATGGGTCGCCTACGGGGTCGGGGCGGTCTCAGGAACCATACTGGCCGTCTGTTCCTGCACCGTGCTGCCGCTCTTTAGCGGCATCTACGTAGCGGGCGCCGGCCTCGGCCCGGCCATCGCCTTCCTCTATTCGGGCCCGGCCATCAACATTCTGGCCATCACCTACTCGGCCAGGCTGCTGGGTTGGGATATCGGCCTGGCGCGCGTGGTCGGCGCCGTGATTTTCTCGGTTGTTATCGGGCTTGTCATGGCCTACATTTTCCGCAGGGAGCAGAAGGCCAGGAACGACGGGCGTTTCGATACATTATCCGAGGCCGAGAAGGGGAAGCCGTGGTGGCAGGAGGTAATATTCTTCGCTATTCTGGTGGGCATACTGCTGGCGGCATCCTCCGCGCAGTGGATCATACTGGCTGCGCTGTTCGCGGCGCTGATCATTGTATTGTGGCGATGGTTTACGCTGGATGAGTTCAAGCTATGGATGAAAGAGACCTGGCGTTTCCTGCTTTTGATCGTACCCTGGCTGTTGATCGGCGTTTTCATTGCAGGTATTTTAAAGGCCGTCATCCCGCCGTCGGCTGTGGCCGGGCTGGTCGGCGGCAATACCATACTCGGCAATTTCGTCGCATCGCTCTTCGGCGCGCTGATGTATTTTGCCACCCTGACCGAGGTGCCTATCGTAAAAGCCTTCCTTGATATGGGCATGGGCAAAGGACCGGCGCTGGCGCTGCTGCTGGCCGGCCCTGCGCTGTCCCTGCCCAGCATTCTGGCTTTGGGCAAGATCATGGGCTGGAAGAAGACGCTGGTTTATATAGCGCTGGTCGTTATCATGGCTACCATTACCGGATATATATTCGGACTGATCGTTCAATAGTATGGAGGTTATTAAATGGAGATCAAGGTATTGGGCCCCGGATGCGCCAAGTGTCAGAGCCTGGAGAAGACTGTGAAGGACGCTGTGGCCTCGTTGAAACTTGACATAAAGGTCGAAGAGGTCAAAGACATGAAGCAGATCATGCAGTATCCGATACTCATGACGCCGGGCTTGGTGATCAATGGCAAGGTGGTCATGAGCGGCAAGGTGCCGTCCAGGGCTGAAGTCGAGAGGTTGATCAAGGATGCGCTTGAGTCTGAAAAACGATAATCTGGCAAAGGAGGAATACCTGACAAAGATGGCACATCCTGTTAAAATCTTCATCCTGCTACTGACGGCTATAATCTCGCTGGCCGGCTGTACTGTTTCGCCCTCGAATCCCACACCGCCACCGGTTGAAACACCGGGCCAGGCGGCTGACCAACCGGCGGGTCCGCCCGACAGGGTCGAGGTGGTCTACTTTTACAAGAGCATCCCTCCGCCCTGTGAATGTCTGGCACATGCGGGTGAGAATGTGAAGAGCACTTTGGCTAACGATTTTGCCGGGGAGATCGAATCCGGCAAACTGGTCTTCCACTACCTGGCGTCCGACCATGCGCAGAATGCCGGCATGGTTAAGAAATACGATCCTGCGCCGTTTTCTCTATGGATAAACATCATAAGGGGATACTCGGAGCAGATATACAGTGTGGATGGCATCTGGGAATACCTGTATGACGAGCCGATGTTTAAACAGACGGTCAGGGCATACGTGAATAATGCTTTAAAGGGGCAACCTTAACATGGATTTAACAGGCATAGCTAAAAGCATAAATATCCCTCTTTTATCGGCTCTGCTGCTTGGATTGATGGCCACACTGGGGCCGTGCACGCTGGCCACCAATATCGCAGCGCTGGCTTATATCAGCAGGAAGATCACCGACCGGAAATATGCCATCGTTACCGCTACGCTTTACACGCTGGGACGCATGTTTACCTATACAGCTCTGGGAATCCTCATCATCGCTATAGGTATCAGCACCCCCGCCATCTCGAATTTTGTTCAGGAGTTCGGCGCCAAAGTGCTGGGACCCTTTCTTATATTCATAGGCATACTGCTGTTGTTTATCGACAGGATTTCTTTCGGGCGTGGTGGCAATACACTGGCGGACATGGGCAATAAAGTGGCGGACTGGGGGATGGTGGGCGGCTTTCCTCTGGGAGTTATCTTTGCGCTGGCTTTCTGCCCGTACAGCGCCGTGCTTTTCTTTATGGTATTGATACCGATGGCGCTGAAAACAACCGAGGGCATCACCTTACCTGCCATGTTTGCGCTGGGCACGGGGTTGCCCGTCATTATATTAGGAGTGGCACTGTCCCTGGGAGTCGCCGGCGCTGCCAACTGGATAGAGAAGGTTTCCAATGCTGAAAAAGTTGTTCGCATCCTGGTCGCCATAGCTTTTATCTGTGTGGGTATCTACTATGTGATCCAGGTGTTACCCATTTTTCAGCCTGCTGTTACGGGAGCATAATATGAAAATATCAATTTTTATCACATTGCTTTTTGTTGGCCTGTACGCTTCTGCCTGCGTCCCGGCTGCAAGCATGCCTGAGGTTTTACCTGCCAATCATAACCCTGTTATCACTGAAATTGAATATGTGAAAGATGTGTTTAATGGGGCGGAAACCGATTTGTACTGCCTGGCGGAAGACATGGACGGTGACAATCTCACCTATAGCTGGACGGCGGAAGAAGGCGCTGTTTTCGGTTCAGGCAGCCTTGTTTCATGGCTGCCGCCCGTGGACATGGGCACATATCCCATAAAAGTAACCGTAAAAGATACCAGGGGTGGTGAGACTTCTGAAACAATCAGCATCCGGGTGCTGACCAATGCGGACGGAACGGCTACTCCCAATGTTTATCTGCGACTTAAACCTGGCCAATCGCCGGATACGGTGGTGGTTGACCGCCGTGTTCGTATGTATTTCACAACTACCATATTTTGCGTGGTGGAAAGTGCAGCGTCGGATAAATTGCGATACAGGTGGTCGTCAACGGGTGGCAAGCTCAAGGCTCCCGGTCTCGATGATGGGACTGCCCATAAGGTGGGGTGGATCGCACCAGGAGTGGCAGGTAATTACGTGGTCACTGTGACAGTGTCGGATGATAAGAACAATGAAGTCAAGGGCCAGGTCGATTTCGAGGTATTTTGCTGTGGAAATTAGAGATTTAAACCGGCGCAAGTGCTTTTTACCGGCTGCTTTGGTAATACAGGCTTTATTAATTGTCATGTTATCGTGCACGGCGCCTGCTGAAGAAACTTTGCCCTCCGACCTGACCAAGATACCGCTCGACAGCGTGCTGGGAAACGGCAAACCGACCCTGTCTGAATTCGGCTGGCGCACCTGCACGCCGTGTAAAGCGATGAAACCGATCATGGAAGAGGTTGCCGTTCAATACAAAGGCAGGCTCAATGTGGTCATTGTGGAAATATATGAGCATGACGATCTTGCCAGGCGGCACTCTATCAGAGCCATACCGACTCAGATATTCTTTGGTAAAGACGGAAAAGAGTTAACACGTCATGAGGGCTATCTCTCAAAAGAGCGGATACAGGCAATTTTATCTTTAAAGGAGTTGATTAATGGTTAAGCATATCTCTATCGCTGCGCTGATCGCTGTGGCTTTCATCTCATGTTCGCAGGCTCCGGTTGCCACGACACAGGTCGGCAACACTCCGGCAAACAGCAAGCCTGTAATCGAAAATGTTTCGTACGTGCATGACGTTGATTCAAAGTCTGCCATAGAGATAAGCTGCCAAGCCGGTGACAGGGACGGCGACCTGCTCAGCTATGAATGGTTGGCCCAGGCCGGATATTTGAAGGGGGAAGGCGCCACGGTTAACTGGACTGCCCCGGACAACGATGGCGAATACACGATCACGATCCGGGTAAATGATGGGAGAGGGGGAACGGCCAGCAGGTCAATTGTTATCAAGGTCTCTCAAAAGGAAGATGCCTCCGTGGAAAGCGACCTGTCGAAAATCTCTCTTGAAAACGCACTGGTCAATGGTAAGCACACGCTGGCCGATTTCGGATGGAAAATATGCATACCCTGCAAAGCGATGAAACCGATACTGGAAGAGCTGGCTGTTGAGTATGGAGACAGGGTAAACGTATTGATTGTAGAGGTATACGATCCCGCCCAGGAGAAGCTGGTTACCAGGTACGGTATTAAATCGATCCCCACGCAGGTCTTTTTCGATGAGAATGGTAAGGAAGTCACCCGGCATATCGGCTACATCAGCAAAGAAGACATATTGATACAACTGAATAAAATGGGGGTGCGTTGAGCGTGCAACTGATTTATGCGGCGCTGGTCCTTATAGGTATCTGCGCTGCATGTTCACCTGCCCCGGTTGAACCTGCCGGGATAAACAATTCTCCTGTAATTACGGATGTCGTTTATGCTACCGATACCATGGCGTTGCAGGATCACCTGATCAGTTGTATCGCCCATGATCCCGACGGTGACCCCTTGACCTACGCCTGGGCAGCCGAAGGCGGTCAATTCAGCGGCAGCGGCGCGGATGTTGTTTTCGTCGCCCCGGATACAATGGGCGATTATGAACTGGTGGCCAGTGTAACCGACGGCAGGGGCGGATCGGACAACAGGTCCTTCAGCATGCGCGTTTTGACCAATGCCGACGGCACTACCACGCCTGTTATTACGCTGGAGATGTCAGCGTCTACCGGAGAAGCATTGGAGGTTAAACGCACCGTTAAAATAGGTACCAGGACTAAAATAGTATGCTTAACTGACAGCTCCATGGGTAAGGGCCTGCAATATACCTGGTCATCAGGCGGCGGTATCTTGAAAGGCGAAGGCCTGGATTCCGGCTCATGCTCGGTAGCATTTTTCATTGCACCGCCCACTGTCAAACACTATCTGGTAACGGTGACCGTAACGGGGGAAAACGGCAGCAGGGCGGAAGGGCAGGTCGACTTTGATGTATTTTGCTGTCCCAGGAACTGATTCTGTTGTCGGGGAATTGTGAAAATGCATATAAGGATTCTTACCGTTGTCAGCTTCGCAGCCGCCATTCTGCTCGGACTTATTTTGATTGCTTCGGGGACCGGCAAGCTGTTCGGCGATATCGAGACCTCGTCTCAGGTGATGGCCTTCGTCAATGACCTTTTACCGGAAGCCTTGCTTGTTCCGCCTGTTATCTATTTTATCTATAATATTCTGGTCCCCTACCTGTTTCCCATAGCTGAGCTTATACTTGGCCTGTGTATGCTTTTCGGTCTGGTTCCGGCCCTGGCTGCACTGATCAGCCTGCCGCTGATGCTGGTATTCATGGCTACCAATATCTGGGCGCTGACAGCGGGTGGTTATGAAACCTGCGCAGGTTGTTTCGGTCTGTGGGAGGAGATATTCGGCCACCTGTCCCCCGCCCAGTCGCTGATTATCGATATTTTTATGATTGTGCTGGCGCTGCTGATAATTTTTATGCGGCCCGGTAGATTCTTCTACAGCAGGCAGCCGGTTTCCCTGCTGTTCCGGCGGGGTGCAGATACGATGGATTCAAACGGCGCACTTCGAACCTTTGTTTTCGGGAAGTTCAGAGCAGGGCTTGTTGCTTTTGTTAGCAGGGCGGCAGCCTCGGTGCGCTATCATACCTGGGCTTATGCAGGTTTTCTACTTGGTATAGTGGGTGTTATCTTATCCCTGCTGGCGATCTTCAACTTGATGCCTTCTGCCGCAACGGAATCACCCGGGACGGAAGCAGTCCTGGCTCTGACCGATAACGTGACGGTGACCGAAATATCACACGATAGGGCAACCGTTAATTTTACCACGGCGGAGCCCGAGATCATCGATTTACTGGTCTATGACCGGCGCGGCAGTATAACAGGCACGTGGTCGGAGGATCATGCAGACAGGATTCACTTCATTGAGATGGATAACCTGGCGCCGGCTACCACTTATTATTTACAGATACTTTTCAGCGATCGTCAAGGCGGAAAGAATATCACGCAAAAGTACGAGTTTTCAACCACCGAGACACCCCCGGCCATATTCGATGTCATCATAAGCGGCATGACGGAGAACTCCGTCAGCTACATCTGGGAAACCGACCGTCCCACCATCGCTGAAGTGACGGTGGTGCAGATGGATACGATGGATGAGATAACTTTCACAGATGAGCAACTGGACACCTTTCATTATATGAAGATGGGGCCGCTGACGGCGGACAAGGATTACAGCTTTTCTATCAGAGC